>NZ_JBIWYK010000169.1:0-6384 GCF_044752385.1 Allobosea sp. CER48
GGCAATGGGCCGCGCCGCGCCGCCCTCCGGTTCGTGATGTCGCAGCCGGTCGGCACGCATTGCTTGGAAGGGGTCGGGATTGCTAAAGCAACCGCCATGGCACCAGAGCCCCGGATGACAGCGCCAGAACGATGGCCAGCCTGATCGACCTTGCCAATCCGACGCGCTTCATGCGCTTCTCGGCTGCGCTGCTGCCGTGGCTGGCGGCCGTCGCGGCCATGCTTATCGCCATCGGTCTCTATCTCGCCTGGTTCGTGGCGCCGGCCGACTATCAGCAGGGCGAGACGATCCGGATCATGTTCATCCATGTTCCGGCGGCCTGGCTTGCCATGATGTTCTATTCGATGATGGCGCTCTCGGCCCTGGGCACCCTGGTCTGGCGCCATCCGCTCGCCGATGTCGCGCAGAAGGCGGCGGCGCCGATCGGCGCCTGCTTTGCGCTGGTTTGCCTCATTACCGGTGCTCTCTGGGGCAAGCCGATGTGGGGCACCTATTGGGTCTGGGACGCGCGGCTCACCTCCGTGCTCGTGCTGCTGCTGGTCTATCTCGGCATCATCGCGCTCTGGCGGGTTCTGGACGAGCCGTCGCGTGCGGCGCGGGCCGTCGCCATCCTGACGCTGATCGGCTTCGTCAACGTGCCGATCATCAAGTTCTCGGTCGATTGGTGGAACACGTTGCACCAGCCGGCCTCGGTGCTGCGCATGGGCGGGCCGACGATCCATGCCTCGATGCTATGGCCGCTGCTCATCCTCGCGGTCGGTTTCACGCTTTTCGCGCTGTCGCTGCACATGGTCGCGATGCGCGCCGAGATCATGCGCCGGCGCGTGCGGACCCTGACGATCCTCGAAGCCGAGCGGCTCGACCGGCTCGCGTCGGAGGGCCTGCCGGCATGAGCATGCTCGTCGACGCCATCGGCCCCCACGCCGGCTTCATCCTCGCCTCCTACGGCGCTGCGGCACTCATCCTCGCCGGACTGACGCTGGCGATCCTGCGCGACCATCGCGCGCAGAAGCGGGCGCTCGATGCGCTCGAGCGCCGGGGCGCCGGCCGCCGCTCGGGCCGGGAAACGTCATGAGCCAGACCGAAACCGCGCCGCGGCGGCGTTCGCCGCTGCTTTTTCTGGCGCCGCTGATCATCTTCGGCGCGCTCGCCGTCATCTTCGGCATCGGGCTGTTCACCGGCGACAAGAGCAAGGTCCCCTCCGCGTTGATCGGACGGATCGCGCCGGCGATCACGCTCGCCCCTCTGGAGGGGCTGCAGCGTGACGGCCAGCCCGTTCCCGCCTTTGGCAATGACGATCTTACCAAGGGCCGGGCGACGCTGGTCAATGTCTGGGCGAGTTGGTGTGCGCCCTGCCGGGTCGAGCATCCCGTCCTGATGGGTCTTGCCGAGACCGATGCGGTGAAGCAGGGCAAGGTCACCCTGGTCGGAATGAACTACAAGGACGAAGCCGAGAATGCCCGCCGTTTCCTCGGCGCGCTCGGCAACCCGTTCTCTGCGGTCGGGGTCGACCGCGGCGGGCGGGCTGCGATCGAATGGGGCGTCTACGGGGTGCCCGAAACTTTCGTCGTCGGACCTGACGGGCGCATCCTCGAAAAGCATGTCGGGCCGATCGACCAGCAGGCCGCGATCAAGCTGCTGCAGAGAGCGCTGAAAGCGCGCTGACGGCCTTGTGCCATGCTCGGGCCAGGCCCGAGCATCTCTTCGAAAATTTGGATCTTGTCAGTCGATTCGCGGGGCAGCCCCGCGAACGAGCCGCTTCAGGCGGCGCGCTTGTAGCCGACGAGGCTGTCGAACAGGCCGCGTCCATCCGTGCCCCCGACCAGCGAGTCGATCAGGTTCTCCGGATGCGGCATCAGGCCGAGCACGTTGAAGCCGGGCGAATAGATACCGGCGATGCCGTTGAGCGAGCCGTTCGGATTGGCTTCCAGCGTAACGTTGCCCTGCGCGTCGGCATAGCGGAAGGCGACGAGGCCCTCGCCTTCGAGCCGGGCCAGCGTCTCGGCATCGGCGATGTAGTTGCCCTCGCCATGGGCGATGCAGACATCGATCGCCTGCCCCTTCGCATAGGCGCGGGTATAGGGCGTGTCGTTGCGCTCGACCTTGAGGTGCTGGCGCTTGCAGACGAACTTCAGATTGGCGTTGCGCACGAGGATGCCGGGCAGCAGCCCCGCCTCGCAGGCGATCTGGAAGCCGTTGCAGATGCCGAGCACGTAGCCGCCGCGCGCGGCATGGGCGCGGGTGGCGTCCATGATATGGGCACGGCCGGCGATCGCGCCCGTACGCAGGTAATCGCCATACGAGAAGCCGCCGGGCAGCACGACGAGGTCGACGCCGTTCGGCAGCTCGGTGTCACCATGCCAGACATGGGTGACGTCGGCGCCGGCCTGCGTCAGCGCCTTGGCGACGTCGCCGTCACGGTTGGAGCCGGGAAAGGTGATAACGGCGGCCTTCATGGGTCAGGCTCCGATTTCGACGCGGTAGTTCTCGATCACGGTATTGGCGAGCAGCTTCTCGCAGGCGGCCTTGAGCGCGGCTTCGGCTGCGGCCTTGTCGGCTGTCGAGAGCTCGATGTCGAAGACCTTGCCCTGGCGCACCGAGCCGACGCCGTCGATGCCGAGCGACTTCAGGGCGCCTTCGATCGCCTTGCCCTGCGGATCGAGCACGCCGTTCTTGAGGGTGACGGTGACGCGGGCTTTCATGGAAATCTCCGGACGCGGATTGTTACGGGGTGCCTTAGAGCATGTTCCGCAAAAGTGGAAACCACTTTTGCGATCAGAACGGGCCCAGCCTGTTCGCTCTCGCGCGAATTCCCATCGTTCGGCCGGTCTGAGAGGGCACCGCGCGCTGGCGCAGCGGAGCGGACTCAACCATGTCCCGCCGTTTCACGTGAATCAGCGGCTGCGCCAGGCCGCCTGGGCATCGCGGCGTGCGGCCTCGGCCGTATCGCTTACGCCGAGCGCCAGGACGAGCCTGTCCGCCTCGCGACCATAGAGAATGGCGGTGACGGCCTGGCGGCCGGGCGTGTCGAGCGATCGGATCGTGACGAGGACGCCGCGCGCCTCGGTGGAATCCAGGCGAGCGACATCGGTCGCGCTGCGGGCCGACTTTGGCTCGGCCTTCCGTTTCTGGTTCTTCTGGAGCTTGCGCCGCTCGGCCGCCTTCTCGGCCGCCAGTCGGGCGAAAGCCTCCCCGAGGCGCGCGGGGCTTTCGGAGAGCGCGCGCTCCATGTCCCCGGCCTGCCTGCCTTCCAATGCGATGACCGCGGCGAAGCCTTGCTGCGTGCAGCTTTCGCGTGGGCAGAACACCATGGCACGGGCTTCGAGCCCCTCATTCAGGACCCAGGAGCCGATGGGGAGGCGGTGCCAGCCCTCGGAAGCAGGCAATTCGGCGATGCCTGCGCCGAACTGGTCGGCGCAGGCCGAGAGGAGCAGGCCGGCGCCGAGAAGCAGGGCGGCGACGCGAAAACGGGAGCGCATGCGCTCCCGTTTCATTCGCGATGATGGCGCGGCGATGGCGCTCACTGCACCAGGCGCGGGCCGGTGGGACCGGGATTTTCGTTCTCCCCGAGGATACCGAGGCGCCGAGCGACTTCCGAATACGCTTCGATCAGGCCACCCATGTCGCGGCGGAAGCGATCCTTGTCGAGCTTGTCCTTGGAGCGGATGTCCCAGAGACGGCAGGAATCGGGGCTGATCTCGTCGGCGACGACGATGCGCATCATCTCGCCTTCCCAGAGGCGGCCGGTTTCCATCTTGAAGTCGACCAGGCGAATGCCGGCACCGAGGAAGAGCCCGGACAGGAAGTCGTTGACGCGGATGGCGAGCGCCATGATGTCGTCGATCTCCTGCGGCGTGGCCCAACCGAAGGCGGTGATGTGCTCTTCCGAGACCATCGGATCGTTGAGCGCATCGTTCTTGTAATAGAACTCGATGATCGAGCGCGGCAGTTGCGTGCCTTCCTCGAGGCCGAGGCGCGTGGCGAGCGAGCCGGCGGCGACGTTGCGGACGACGACCTCGAGCGGAATGATCTCGACTTCGCGGATGAGCTGCTCGCGCATGTTCAGCCGGCGGATGAAATGCGTGGGGACGCCGATATCGTTCAGGTTCGAGAAGATGTGTTCGGAGATGCGGTTGTTGAGCACGCCCTTGCCGTCGATCACTTCATGCTTCTTTGCATTGAAGGCGGTGGCGTCATCCTTGAAATGCTGGATCAGCGTACCGGGCTCGGGTCCTTCGTAGAGGACCTTCGCCTTGCCTTCGTAGATGCGACGGCGGCGATTCATGGGTATGTACCGTGGCTTGAGGAAATCCAAAAGGTCGGCCCTTCTCTGGACGCGATACGGTCGCGGCGGGATCTTGGCCCCTGATCTTGTCGGTCCCGCCACCTGGCCCGGCGATCCGGTCGGATCGATCTTCGGGCCGGCGCAGGTGCCGGTCATGTGCCGGGCGCCCGGGGGCGCCCATGCGCCTGCTATATGGAGTGTCTCGGCCGCAAACGCAACAAAACGCCAATTCGCTGCGCCGGGAGGCTTAAGCGGGCCTGAATCGGAGTAGCCGGGCTGGCTCTCGCGGCGCCCTCGGCCTATATGATTCAAAAGTGCTAATACCTGCCCGCGAAAGGACATGGACGCCGCATGACGACCTTCGACCAGCGCAAGGACGCTTTCGAGAACAAGTTCGCCCATGACGAGGAGCTGCGCTTCAAGGCCACGGCCCGGCGCAACAAGCAGCTCGGACTCTGGGCAGCCGAGAAGCTCGGCAAGAGCGGTGCCGATGCGGAAGCCTATGCCAAGTCGGTCGTCGTTGCCGATTTCGAGGAAGCCGGCGACGAGGATGTGGTCCGCAAGGTCAAGAACGACTTTGCCCTCGCCAACGTCAACGCATCCGACGTCGAGATCCGCACCGTGATGGCCGAGCTCCTGCTCAAGGCGGCCGAGGACATCCAGGCCGGCCGCTGAGCGCATCCCGGCAGACGCAGGACGTCTCTGAAACGGGCGCATGGGCGCCCGTTTGCTTTTCCGGCCCGGCCCGGTCCAACGTGCGCAGGCCCCGCGACGCCTGAAGCGCGGGCCTTGCAACGGATGAACGCACAATGGCCAAGCCCACCGTCCTCTCTTCCCTCGCCGACCGTTTCGCCAAGGGCGGCAGCGTCGTCTCGGCCTGGTGCGGCCTGCCCGATCCCTCGATCGCGGCGATCCTGGCGCAGGAGGATTTCGACGCGATCACGCTCGATATGCAGCACGGGCCGATCACGCTGGGCGAGGTCATCCGGGCGATCCCGCTGATCAACGCCGCAGGCAAGCCCGCGATCGCGCGCATCCCGGTTGGCGAATTCCAGAACGTCTCGAAGCTGTTCGACTCCGGCGTGTCCGGCGTCATCGCGCCTATGATCAACACGATGGAAGATGCCCGTCGCTTCGCGGGCTATGCCAAGTATCCGCCGATGGGCGAGCGCAGCTGGGGCAGCTATGGTGGCCTGGTGGCTTCGGGCCTCGATCAGAACAGCTATCTCAAGACCGCCAACAGCTTCTCCATGACCTTCGCGATGATCGAGACGCGCGAGGCGATGGCGATCGTCGACGACATCCTGGCGCTGGATGGCATTGACGCGCTGTTCGTCGGTCCGTCCGACCTGTCGATCGCCCTGTCGGGCGGCGGGCAGGTCGATGCGAGCGCACGCGAGGTGGACGAAGCGCTCAAGCACGTCGTCGCGCGCGCCTCGGCGGTGAACAAGCCGGTCGCGCTCTATGCAGCGACGGCCGAGCGCGCGAAGCAGGGCCTCGCCATGGGCGCGCGCATGGTCACCGTGATGAGCGATTCGGGGTTCCTGCGCTCAGCCGCGCAGACCGCTCTCAAGGTCGTGCGGGGCTAAATCGGGCCGATGTTCAGGCGTTGATGCCCTCGCGGCGCTTGAGAACGGCGTAATACGCCCAGAGCAGCCGCGCGGCCACGCCGCGCCAGGGGCGCCAGGCCTCCGCCATGGCCTGGAGCTCCGCCGGCTTGGGCCGCTCTGCCAGTCCGAAGGCCTGCCGTGCCGCTTCCTGAATCGCGAGATCGCCGGCGGCGAAGCCATCGCGATGGCCAAGACAGAACAGCAGGTAGACATCGGCCGTCCAGGGGCCGATGCCCGAGATCGCCGTCATCTGCGCGTGCACCTGCTCGGGCGTAGCCTCCTCCAGGGCTTCGAAGGTGAAGCGTCTTTCGACGAGGGCCGCCGAGAGAGCCAGCAAGGTGCGTTGCTTCGGGCGGGACAAGCCGGAGAGACGCATATCGTCGTCCGTCGCCGCGAGCAGGCGCTCCGGCGTCAGCGGGACGAAGACGCTTTCGAAGCGGCTCCAGACGGCGCGTGCGCTGGCCACGGACAGTTGCTGCGCTACGACGA
>NZ_JBIWYK010000170.1:0-6357 GCF_044752385.1 Allobosea sp. CER48
GCGATCGCACGGGCCTATGTCGAGACGGCACTCGCCAATCCCGGTCGCTTCCGGGTCGTCTTCGGCCAGCGCGACATGGACCGGCTGGATCCGGCCTTCAGGGCAGCTGCGAGACGCGCCTTCGGCATCCTCGTGCGCGAAGTGCGGTTGAGCCGTGGCCTGCCGCCCATCGCACCGCCGGGCGAGAAGCCGGCGGTCGACCTCCTTGCCTCGGACCTGCCGGAGGTGCTGCTGGCCTGGTCCGTCGTCCACGGTTTCTCGACGCTGCTGATCGATGGCGCACTCGATTTCCTCGGGGCCGATGGAGGCCGGCAGGCTTTTCTCGACAAGCACGCGGCCCGGCTGTTCGCGATGCTGGCATCGGGGCTTCCGGTGACGGAAGGGCTCGCAAATGCGAGCCCTCGCGATTAGGTTCATCTGATGCGACGCCTCATGCTTCTGCGCCACGCCAAGTCCCACTGGCCCACCGGTGTGGCCGATCGCGACCGACCGCTCGCCGCACGCGGGCGGGAAGCTGCTCCCGTGATGGGGCGCTATCTCGCCGAAGAACTGCTGCTGCCGGATCTCGTGCTGATCTCCCCGGCGAAGCGCACGGTCGAGACCTGGGAGCTGGTGGCGCCGATGCTGCCGGAAAAGCCTGCGACGCAGTACGAGCCTCGCATCTACGAGGCCAAGGTCGGGCGCCTGCTCGATGTCGTGCAGGACATCGAGGGTAACGTCCGCACGCTTCTGCTGGTCGGGCACAATCCCGGTTTCGAGGAGCTGGCGCATCTCCTGACGGGGCATGGCGACCGCTACGCTGCGGCGCGGATGAACCAGAAGTACCCGACCTGCGGATTGGCGGTTCTCGACTTCGCCGTCGAGGACTGGCGTGACGTGACCGAGCGCGGCGGCAGGCTGGATCGTTTCGTGACGCCGGCCTCGCTGGGCGAAGGACCGGACGAGTGAGTCCTGCGTCGTCGTGAGCGACATCTCCTATCTCGACAGCGCTCGCAGCGCCGCACTGGCCTTCGGAGACAGTGTGCTGGGGCTGGCGCGGCCGCGCCTGCGCATCGGCGTCACCGGTCTTTCCCGCTCGGGCAAGACGGTCTTCACCACCGCGCTGATCCAGAACCTGATCGAAGGCGCACGTTTGCCGGTGCTCAAGGCCGCCTCCGATGGGCGCATCGCCCGCGTGCGGCTGGTGCCGCAGCCCGATCCCGACATACCGCGCTTCCCCTACGAGGCGCACCGCGCGGCGATGAGCGGGCCAGATCGGCGCTGGCCGGAATCGACGCGCCGCATCTCGGAGCTACGCGTCGAGATCGACTACGAGCGCGCGGCGGGCTGGTTCAAGGGGCCGGCGACGCTGACCGTCGATATCGTCGACTATCCTGGCGAATGGCTTCTCGATCTTGCCCTCATCGGGCAGGACTACAAGACATGGTCGATGCAGGCGGTGGCCGACGCTCGCAAGGCGCACAGGCAGGGGGCGGCCGAGGCCTGGCTCTCGGATCTCGCGACGCGCGATCCGGACGGGCCGGCGGACGAACTTGCGGCCGAAGCGGCAAGCGACCTGTTCAAGAGCTACCTCGCCAGGCTTCGGGCGGACCCCGAGGCCGTCGCGGTGACGCCGCCCGGTCGCTTCCTGATGCCGGGCGATCTCGAGGGCTCGCCCGCCCTGACCTTCGCGCCGCTCGATCTCGGCCATGATCGCGAGCCGCGGCCCGGCACGCTCGCCGGGCTGATGGCGGAACGTTTCGAGGCCTATAAGCGCGTCGTCGTCACCCCGTTCTTCCGCGATCATTTCGCGCGGCTCGACCGGCAGATCGTACTGGTCGACGTGCTGGCGGCGCTCGATGCCGGCGCGCCGGCGCTGGCGGATCTCGAAACTGCACTGGGGCAGGCGCTCGCTGCCTTCTCGGTCGGCCGCAATTCCTGGCTGTCGAGCCTGTTCGCCCCGCGCATCGAGCGGGTGCTGTTCGCCGCGACCAAGGCCGACCATATCCACCACAGCAGCCATGACAGGCTGGCGGCGGTGATGTCGCATCTGGTCGGACGGGCGCTATCGCGGGCTCAGGGCGCCGGCGCCAAGGTCGAAGCGATGGCGCTTGCGGCGGTGCGTGCGACGCATGAGGTCCGGATCAAGCAGGGGCGCGAAGAGCTGCCGGCCATCGCCGGCGTGCCCGAGGCGGGCGAGGAGATCGACGGACAGGTCTTCGACGGCATCGCGGAGGCGGCGATCTTTCCGGGCGAGCTGCCGGAGCGGCCGGAGGCGATCTTCGATCCGAAGACGCGTTGGCAGGTGCGGGCGCCCCGCTTCCGGCCGCCGCTGGTCGAGCCCGATGCGGGCGGACGCGCCAAACCCCCGCCGCAAATCCGCCTCGACAGGGCACTCGAATTCCTG
The DNA here is from genome assembly GCF_044752385.1 of Allobosea sp. CER48. Taxonomy (NCBI): domain Bacteria; kingdom Pseudomonadati; phylum Pseudomonadota; class Alphaproteobacteria; order Hyphomicrobiales; family Alloboseaceae; genus Allobosea; species Allobosea sp. CER48. Next base: position 2,387 of record NZ_JBIWYK010000170.1, read on the forward strand.
ATCGGGGATAGGCTGGCATGAGGAGGCCGTGCCGATGACAAGGGCACCGCGCGCGATCCGCCTGGATCATCCCGGGCAGGACGAGATCGTGGGCGACGGCGTCATCCGCCATGGCGATGTCGCGATACTCCCGGAAAGCGAGCCGATCGATCCGGTCGAACCGGTCGCGGCGCCTTTGGCTAAGCGTGGTTTCTCCTGGGGTTCGCTGTTTGTCGCTGGACTCTCCGGTTTCCTGGCGTTGGCGGCCGGCGTCTGGGTGGAGAATACGATCTCGGCGCTGATGAGCCAGAACCCGGTGCTGGGCTATGCGGCGCTGGTCTGCGCTGCCGTTGCAGCACTGGCGCTCCTGGTGATGCTGGCGCGGGTCATCCGCGACATCCTGCGCGAACGAAAGGTCGAAGCCCTGCGCGAGCGGGCGACGCTGGCGCTTGCAGCCGGCACGCCGGATGAGGGGCGGGCGATCACTGACGAGCTGGTCGGCCTCTATGCGAGCCGGGCACAGACTGCGCAGGGCCGGGCGGCGTTGCAGGAAGCGTTGCCGCAGCTCTTTGCGGCCCGCGATATGCTGGCCGTGGCGGAGCGCAGTTTGCTCGTACCGCTGGACGACATCGCGAAGGGACAGATCGCACAGGCGGCGCGGCGGGTGTCGCTGGTGACCGCGGTCAGCCCGCGTGCACTGGTCGATGTCGTCTTCGTGCTGGTCGCCTGCGCGCGCCTGCTGCGCTCGATCGCCGGCATCTATGCCGGCAGGCCCGGCACGCTCGGCCTGCTCCGGCTGGCGAAGCAGGTGATGAACCATCTCGTCCTGACCGGCGGCATCGCGGCGGGGGATGCGGTGATCCAGCAGGTGGTGGGGCAGGGGCTCGCGGCGCGGCTCTCGGCCAAGCTCGGCGAGGGGGTGATCAACGGCATGCTGACGGCCCGGATCGGGCTCGCGGCGCTCGAGGTCTGCCGGCCACTGCCCTTCGTCGAGGCAAGCCCGCCGACGCTGGCCGAGGTGGCGAGCGACCTCGCCTCCTGGCGGGGCGGCAAGGATGGTGAGGCCTGATCCCGGCAGAATCTGCCGGGTCCGGGCTAAACTGCCCGGTCAACCCTGCCGGAAAGCCCTTCGTAAACGATCTAAGTCACTGAAATTACATGACCACCCGCATGGCACGCGCCATGCAGATCAGGCCTCGAGTTGTGGGCTGCCCTTGGGGGGCTGCCGGTCGAGGTGAGGGTTCCATGGGTGTTTTCAGTGCGCTGACGACGGCGGTTTCGGGGATGACGGCGCAGTCCTATGCGCTGGAAAACATCTCCGGAAACATCGCGAATTCGCGGACGACCGGCTACAAGCGCGTCGATACGAGCTTTGCCGATCTGGTGCCCGACGCGGCACTCAACCGGCAGATCGCCGGTTCGGTCGCGGCGTACAGCCAGGCCACCAACTCGATCCAGGGCGACCTCAACCCGACCCGTATCGACACCAATGTCGCAATCAATGGCGACGGCTTCTTCGTCGTCGACCAGCGTTCGAGCGGTGTCGGCGCCAGCACGCAGTTCGCCAACCAGAACCTCTACACCCGCCGCGGCGATTTCGATTTCGACGCCAACGGCTATCTGGTGAACGGCGCCGGTTACTATCTCAAGGGCCTGAAGATCGACCAGGTGACGGGACAGCTGATCGGGACGCAGCCTGACGTGCTGCGCATCACAAAGGATCAGTTCCCGGCCAAGGCGACGACCTCGATCGAGTATCGCGCCAATATCCCGGCCGTTCCGGCGACGACGCAGAAGGCGCAGGGCGGCAGCGAGTTCCTCAACGCCGCGTCCGTCACCGCAGCCGGTACGTCGCCCAACCCCTATGCCGGCAATGCCGCGGTCATGGGCAACAACATCACCAGCTTCCTGTCGAGCTCCATTCCGGGCGGTTCCGTGACCGTCTATGACGAACTCGGCAAGGCCACGAGCGTCGAGATGCGCTGGGCCAAGATCGACAATGGCAATCCGGCCGCCACTCCGCCGACCACTGGCACCTGGGGCCTGTTCATCGCCCAGAACACGAGTGCGACCGCCGGCACGGACGTCGCCTATGTTCAGGCCGGTCAGAACGTCACGTTCGGTACCACCGGGCAGATGATCTCCCCGGCGACCGGCGACATCGCGCTGCCGACCATGACGATCGGCGGCACGACGATCACGGGCATCAACCTGACGACAGGCGGCAACGGCGTGACCCAGAACGGCGACGTCAGCGGCCAGATCGATGCCCGCAGCATCCGCCAGGACGGCTACACCGCCGGCACGCTCGACCGCGTCTCGGTTTCGGCCGAAGGCCAGGTCATCGGCACGTTCAGCAACGGCCAGGTCGTGGCGCTCGCCCAGATCTCGGTCGCGCGCTTCAATGCCGACAACTCGCTGAAGCGGCTCGATGGCGGCGCCTTCGAGGAGACGATCGAATCCGGCCCGCCGATCATCGGCCTCGGCACCTCGCAGCTGGTTGGCGGCTCGGTCGAGCAGTCCAACACCGACATCGCCGACGAGTTCTCGAAGATGATCGTCACCCAGCAGGCCTATTCGGCCAACACCAAGGTCATCACCACCGCCCAGGAGATGCTCACCTCGGTGTTCAACATCATCCGCTGAGCGGCGCAGCCAGGTTGACGGCGGTCCAGAAGGGCCGCCGCTAGCGACAGGAGTTGGCGATGGGTCTGAGCACTTCCCTCAACACCGCGATCGGTGGCCTCAACGCCACGCAACTCGGCATCGGCGTCGTTTCGCAGAACGTCGCCAATGCCGGGACGACGGGCTATGTCCGGCGGCAGGTCTCGACCGCAGACAGCCTGTCCGGTCTCACGATCGGCGTCCAGAGCTCGCAGGTCCAGCGGCTGCTCGACAAGATCGTCCAGCACCAGCTCTGGCAGGAAGCCTCCGGCGCCGCCTATACCTCGACGCGGGCGAGCGCATTGTCGAACCTCGACAAGCTCTACGGCGCGCCGGGCAGCGCGACCGCGCTCGACACCGTCTTCAGCAAGTTCACCAGCGCGCTGCAGTCGCTGCAGAACGACCCCTCGTCCTACAGCCTGCGCTCGCAGGTGATCGACAATGCCACGCAGCTGGCGCGCCAGCTCAATACGCTCTCCAACGGCGTGCAGGCGCTTCGCAGCCAGGCCGAGAACGGCATCGCCACCGCCGTCTCCAAGGTCAATGACCTTCTCGGCGCGCTGACCAAGGTCAATGCCCGCATCGTCGCCAGTCCGAACGACAATGCCAGCGCGAGTCTGCGCGATCAGCGCGACCTGATCCTCTCCGAGCTGTCGCAATACGTCGACATCAAGACGACAGAGGATGCGCGCGGTTCGGTCTCGGTGGTGACAGGCTCCGGCACGCAGCTCTTCGACGGCCAGCCGGCCGTGACCTTCAGCTTCGACCAGCACAGCGCGATCGGCCCGGACGATCAGTGGAGCACCGATCCGACGAAACGCAGCGTCGGTACGATCACGATGAGGGATTCGTCCGGGAACGTCTCGGACGCGATCACCAACAAGATCTTCCGCTCCGGCGAGATCGCCGCCAATATCGAACTGCGTGACAAGACGCTGGTGCAGGCGCAGGCCCAGCTCGACGAGATCGCGGCGCAGATGTCGAAGGCGCTGTCGGATCGCGAGATCGGCGGCACGGCGGTGACAGCCGGCGCGGCCTCCGGCTTCGATGTCGACATGGCCGGGCTGCAGTCGGGCAACACCATCACGCTCGACTACAAGGTGACGCCCGGCGGCCAGACGCAGCGCTTCACCTTTGTCCGCGTCGATTCGGCTGCCTCCCTGCCGCTGCCGGCCTCGGCGGGTGGCGACGCCAACAACCGCGTCGTCGGCATCGACTTCTCCGGCGGTCCGGCTTCGGTCGCGGCGCAGATCCAGGCTGCCGTCGGCACCGGTTTCACAGTCTCCAACACCGGCTCGACGCTTCGCATCGTCGACGATGGCGCCGCA
>NZ_JBIWYK010000171.1:0-6295 GCF_044752385.1 Allobosea sp. CER48
CTGGTCCGGCGCGGGCCGTGTTCGGCTCGGTCAAACCTGATTGCTGAAGGTATCGCAGCGCTGCATCGAGCCGGACTGGAAGCCGATATTGAACCACTTCGTCCGCTGGGCCGAGGAGCCGTGGGTGAAGGAATCGGGCACCACGACGCCCTGCGCCGCACGTTGCAGCTTGTCGTCGCCGATCGCCGACGCGGTGCGGATGGCCTCCTCGATGTCGCCCTGGTCGAGACGGCCCATCGCCTGCACGTTATGGGCCCAGACGCCGGCAAAGCAGTCCGCCTGCAATTCGATCCTGACCGAAATCGCATTCGAATCACGCTCGGACGAGCGCTCGCGGATCTGGTTGGCCTTGGGCAGGATGCCGAGCAGGTTCTGGATGTGATGGCCGACCTCGTGGCCGATCACATAGGCATAGGCGAAGTCGCCGCCGCCGCCGAGCTTGCGCTGCATCTCCTGGAAGAAGGAGGTGTCGAGATAGACCTTCTTGTCCACCGGGCAATAGAAAGGGCCCATCGCCGACTGCGCCGTGCCGCAGCCCGAGCGGTCGACGCCGGAGAACAGCACGAGGCGCGGCGCCTGATAGCGAACATTGGCCTGCTGCGGCAGCACCTTGGACCAGACATCCTCGTTCTGCGCCAGCACGGCCGAGACGAAGCGGCCCATCTGGTCCTGCGGGGGGCCGGAGGAGCGCCGCGTTTCCTGAGTCTGCTCGCGCCCGCCGATGCCGCCGATCATCTCGGCACCGCCGATCAGCAGGCGCGGATCGATTCCGAGCGCCCAGCCGAGCAGGCCGAGCACGACCATGGTGCCGATGCCGATGCCGCCGCGCCCGCCGGGCATGCCGGCGAATCCGCCGCCACCGCCGCCGCGCCGATCCTCGAGATTCTCGGACTGGCGATAGTCTTCCCACTGCATGGACGGTTCCTCGGCGAAACTCCCCGCAATCTCGCCGGGAGATGCGGGGAACTCAAGTCGTCTTTGCTCGACCCGGCTGAACGAAGCCTGAGCGCTGCGGGCCGCGTCAGTGATACCCGCTGTCGGCCCTGACCTTGCCGCGGAAGGTCCAGTACACGAAGGCCGTGTAGAACAGGATCATCGGCAGCAGGAACGACACCCCGATCAGCACGAAGATGTGGGACGACGGCGCGGCCGCCGCATCCCAGATCGTCACGCTCGGCGGCACCAGATAGGGGAAGTTCGAGATCGAAAGTCCCAGGAAGCAGAGCAGGAAGATCGCGATCGTCAGCGCGAAGGGCGTGAACTCATGCGCGCCGTGGAGCCGCCGCCAGGCGAGGTAGCCACACAGCGCCGTCAGCACCGGGAAGGGCCAGAGCCAGACGAGATTGGCCGGGGTGAACCAGCGTTCGGCGATGCGCGGATGCGCGTAGGGCGTCCAGAGCGAGACCAGCGCCGCGAAGCCCAGGAGCCCCAGCAGCAGGGTCTTCGCCTGCTGCCGCGCCCGTTCGGACACAGGGCCGTCGGTCTTGTAGACGAGCCAGGTCGCGCCGAGCAGCGCGTAGCCGACGATCACGCCGACGCCGCACATCACGGTAAAGGGCGTCAACCAGTCGAAGGGGCCTCCGGCGAACTGGCCCTTCGCGACCGTGACGCCCTGGATCAGCCCGCCGAGCACCAGACCCTGCGCGAAGGCGGCGACCGTCGAGCCCAGCCAGAAGGCGATGTCCCAGCGCCGGTGATGCGGCTTGGCGACCCAGCGGAATTCGAAGGCGACGCCGCGGAAGATCAGCGCCAGCAGCATCAGCGTGATCGGGATGTAGAAGGCCGGCATGATGATGGCGTAGGCCTGCGGAAAGGCGACCCAGAGGCCGCCGCCGCCCAGCACCAGCCAGGTCTCGTTGCCGTCCCAGAACGGGGCGACCGAGTTCATCATCTGGTCTCGCTCGCCCTCGTCCTTGGTCGACGGAAACAGGATGGCGATGCCGAGGTCGAAACCGTCGAGCACGACGTAGAGCATCACGGCGGTGCCGATCAGCACGGCCCAGATGACCGGAAGATACCATTCCATCGTCGTGGCTCCTCAGATCGCCGGCTGGATCTTGTCGTCGCCGGGCTTGCCGTCGCCGAAGATGGTGGCGGCCTCTCCCTGCACGGCCTTGAGCGTGCGCTTCGAGGACTGCTCGGGGGCATCCGCGCCGGTGATCTCGTCCGGTCCCTTGTCGATCAGTCGGTTGATCAGCAGGATCCCGGCGGTGAACACCACCGAATAGACGCAGATGAACAGGAAGAGCGAGATCGCCACCTGCGTCGTCGTCACCGGCGAGACGGCGTCGGCCGAGCGGATGATGCCGGTCGCCAGCCAGGGCTGGCGGCCAACCTCGGTGACGAACCAGCCAGAGAGGATGGCGATGAAGCCGGCGGGCCAGGTGTACTGGGCGATCCCGAGCCAGCGTCGTGATTCGAACACCGTGCCCTTGCGCCAGAGCCAGGCGCCGATCCAGCCGAACAGGATCATCAGCACGCCGATTCCGACCATCGCGCGGAAGGCGAAGAACGGGATCAGGACCGGTGGCCGATCCTGCACCGGGAAATCCTTCAGGCTCGGGAAGAGCGCGGTCATGCTGCCATGGGTGACGAGGCTGGCGACACCCGGGATCGAAATCTCGAAGCGGTTGAGCTCGGCCTTCTCGTCCGGCCAGGCGAAGAGCACGAGGGCGCCGGGCTTCGAGGAATCCCAATGCGCCTCGATCGCCGCCAGCTTGGCAGGCTGATAGGTCGCGGTGTCGCGGCCGTGGAAGTCGCCGATCACGGCCTGCAACGGCGCAGTCAGCGCGATCATCAGGATCGCCATCCGCACCATCGTCTTGGCCGATTCGGTGCGGTGCCCGGCCAGCAGATGGCGGGCGCCGGTCGCCAGCACGACGAAGGCGGTGGTCAGGTAGGCCGCCGTCATCATGTGCGCGAAGCGCAGCGGGAAGGTCGGGTTGAAGACGATCTTCATCCAGTCGACCGGGTAGGCGATGCCGTCACGGACCTCATGCCCGACCGGGTACTGCATCCAGCTGTTGGCCGAGAGGATCCAGAAGCCCGAAAGCGCCGTGCCTCCGGCGACGATCACGGCGGAGAGGAAGTGCAGCCAGGGCGGCACCCGTTTCCAGCCGAACAGCATCACGCCGAGGAAGGAGGCCTCGAGGAAGAAGGCCGAGAGCACCTCGTAGCCGATCAGCGGGCCGACGACATTGCCGACCGCCGTCGAGAACCGGCTCCAGTTGGTGCCGAACTGGTAGGACAGCACGATGCCGGAAACCACGCCCATCGCGAAGGAGACCGCGAAGATCTTGGTCCAGAACCGGGCGAGCAGGTGGAATTTCTGGTCGCCCGTCTTCAGCCAGAGGCCGAGCAGCGTGGCGATGTAGGCAGAAAGCCCGATGGTGAAGGCTGGAAAGACGATGTGAAACGATACGGTGAAAGCGAACTGGATGCGTGAAAGCAGAAAAGCATCGATGACCATCGCAGAACTCCGTCGGCCACGCCGTCAAGGCGCTGGATTCGCCCATTGGGGCGTCTCTGGATGTGATCTAATTCGAGCTTGCCTCGCTTGGGGCCTGCGCGCAACGTCGCTGCGTCAATTCTTCCCGTCGAGCGCCGCCTTGAGCGCCCGCAGGTCCCGCCAGGCGAGACGCTTCTGCAGCGGTTGGCGCAGCAGATAGGCCGGGTGCAGCGTCGCGATGGCGCGGATCCGCCGCGAGCCGGTGTCGTACTCCGCCCATTGCCCGCGCGAGCGCAGGATGCCGCTGAAGCCGAGCAGCCCCTGCGCCGAAGGGCCGCCGACGCAGACGAGGATGTCGGGGTCGGCGAGCTCGATCTGGCGCTGGATGAAGGGCAGGCAGATCGCGACTTCCTGCGGCGTCGGCGTGCGGTTGCCCGGCGGGCGCCAGGGCAGCAGGTTGGCAATGTAGACGTCGTTCTGCCGGCTGAGGCCGATCGCGGCCAGCATCCGGTCGAGCAATTGCCCGGAACGGCCGACGAAGGGGAAGCCGAGCCGGTCCTCATCGGCTCCGGGCGCCTCGCCGACCATCATCACCCGTCCCTCCGGATTGCCGTCGGAGAAGACGAGGTTCTTGGCGGTGGCCTTCAGGGCGCAGCCCTCGAATTTGGCCATCGCGTCCCTGAGCTCGTCGAGCGTGCGCGCCTCGCGGGCCAACGCTCGGGCGTTGACGGTCGCATCGTCGGGCGCCGTGGCAGCTGCGGCGATCGGCCTAGCGGCCGCAGCCGGGCGGCCCGGCAGGGCGCGCAGCCGCGCCTGCCCCGCTCCCGCAGCGGGGGCGGGCTCGGCGAACTGGTTGCGCGGCGTCTCGTCGAGCGCTTCGGTCACGCCCATCTCGGCGTACCAGCTCAGCAACTCGTAAGGGTCTGGCGCGTCGGGCCCCAATGCATCGGACAGGCTCATCGTCGCATCCTATACGCTGCAAAGCCGCTCCGCGAGCCAACGCAGTTGCAAAATGGAACGGGCGCTTGGATAGAGGGGTTCCAGACTGAACGGAAGCCGGGCGTTGAACGAGCTGGCGAGATAGTTCATATATAAACAATTGCGCGGCGCGGAATGCAGGCGGAGGGCAGGATGGATCTCAAGGAAGCGCAGAGCGAACCGCGCGAGAGCATGGACTATGACGTCGTCATCGTAGGCGCCGGTCCCGCTGGCCTGGCGGCTGCCATCCGGCTGAAGCAGCTCGACGAGAACATCTCCGTCGTAGTGGTCGAGAAGGGCGCCGAGGTCGGCGCTCACATTCTCTCCGGAGCGGTCATCGACCCGATCGGCCTCGACAAGCTGGTACCGGATTGGCGCGACGATCCCGACCGCCCGCTGACCACCGAGGTCAAGGAGGACGTCTTCTACTTCCTGACCGAGCCGAACGGCATGCGCCTGCCGAATTTCGGCATGCCGCCGCTGATGAACAACCATGGCAACTTCGTCGGTTCGCTCGGGCTCGTCGCGAAGTTCCTGGCCACGCGCGCCGAGGCGCTGGGCGTCGAGATCTACCCGGGGTTCGCCGCCGCCGAGCTGCTGTTCAACGAGGACGGCTCGGTCGCCGGCACCGCCACCGGCGACATGGGCATCGCAAAGGACGGCACAGTCTCCGACCGGTTCACGCGCGGCATGGAGCTGCGCGGCCGCTACACGCTGCTGGGCGAGGGTGCTCGCGGCTCGCTGTCCAAGATCGCGATCAGGAAATTTGCGCTCGACGCCGGCCGCGAGCCGCAGAAATACGGCATCGGCCTGAAAGAGCTCTGGCAGGTCAAGCCGGAGAAGTTCCACAAGGGTCGCGTCCAGCACTCCTTCGGCTGGCCGCTCGACAACAAGACGGGCGGCGGCTCCTTCCTCTATCACTTCGACGACAACCTCGTCGCCGTCGGCTTCGTCGTGCATCTCAACTACGAGAACCCGACGCTCTCGCCTTTCGACGAGTTCCAGCGCTTCAAGACCCATCCGCTGATCCGCGACACGTTCGAGGGCGGCAAGCGCATCTCCTATGGCTCGCGCGCCATCACCGAGGGCGGCTTCCAGTCCGTTCCGAAGCTGACCTTCCCGGGCGGCGCGCTGATCGGCTGTGCGGCAGGCTTCGTCAACGTTCCCCGCATCAAGGGCAGCCACAACGCCGTGCTCTCCGGCATGCTGGCGGCGGAGAAGCTCGTACCGGCGCTGCAGGCCGGCCGCAGCCATGACGAGGTCGTCGAGATCGAGAACGAATGGCGCGGCAGCGCGATCGGCAAGGACCTCAAGCGCGTCCGCAACGTCAAGCCGCTCTGGTCGAAGTTCGGCACTTTCGTCGGCGTCGCTCTCGGTGGCGTCGACATGTGGCTGAACCAGCTCTTCGGCTGGTCGCCCTTCGGCACGCTGAAGCACGGCAAGCCCGACTACGCGACGCTGAAGCCGCTCGCAGAGGTCAAGCCGATCACCTATCCGAAGCCGGACGGCAAGATCTCCTTCGACAAGCTGTCCTCCGTTTTCCTGTCCTCGACCAATCACGAGGAGGACCAGCCGGCGCATCTGAGGCTGACCGATCCGTCGATCCCGATCGCCAAGAACCTGCCGCTCTACGGCGAGCCGGCCCGGCTCTACTGCCCGGCGGGCGTCTACGAGGTCGTTTATGAGAACGCCGAGACGAAGAGCAATCCGCGCTTCGTGATCAACGCGCAGAACTGCGTCCACTGCAAGACCTGCGACATCAAGGACCCCGCCCAGAACATCACCTGGACGGTGCCGGAAGGCGGCGGCGGGCCGGGTTACGCCAATATGTGACGCGCCCTGCCGCTGCGGCGGCGGGCAAAAGGACAG
>NZ_JBIWYK010000172.1:0-6268 GCF_044752385.1 Allobosea sp. CER48
ACCGCGCCCCATTCGGCGCTGAAGTCGAAGCGATGCCCGACGATCGGCTTGAAGTCGTTCTTCATCAGCCATTCCGCGATCAGATGCGGCTGGGTCAAAGCGCGCCAGAGCTTCTCCGGCGGATGGGAAAATTCGCGCTCGACGACGACGGAGCGGAGTTCGGTGGAAGCGTCGTTCACTGGTCCATCCTCTTGAGAAGATCTTCGAGATCGTCGAACCGGTTCTCCCAGAACCCGCCCATGCGGCCGGTCCAGTCGATCAGCGGCGCCAGCGCCCTCGGTTGAGCGCTGTAATGGGACTGGCGGCCTGCCTGTCGGTCCTGCACCAGACCGGCCTGCTTGAGCAGCGCGAGATGTTTCGACACGGCCGGCTGGGAGATGCCGGCGCGGGCCGTCAGCGCCCCCACCGTCTGCTCGCCGTCCCGGCACAGCCATTCGAACAGCGCCCGCCGGGTCGGGTCTGCGAGTGTCCGAAAAAGCTGGTCGTGATCCGTCGCGATCAAAATCATAGCCCGTCAGTTATGGGTTAAATCCATAGCTGACGGGTTATGAAAAAGTCAAGCCGCGCGCGAGGGCTGGCTGGTCAGGATACGAAATCCTGCCGCATCGGCGTGAAGACGTCGACGAGCGTCCCGGCTTCGACATTGACGGCGCCGTGGACCGCATCGGGCGGCACGGTGAAGCTGTCGCCCGCAGTCAGGCGCACCGTGCGCCCGGAGATGGTGATGTCGAAGATGCCGCTCTCGACAAGCGAGCACTGGATATGCGGATGGCTGTGTGCAGGGCCGATCGCGCCGGCCTCGAAGCGCACGCGCACCATCATGACCTCGTCGCGATAGGTCAGGACCTTGCGCGCCACGCCGTCGCCGGCCGGCTCCCAGGCGAGATCGGCATCATGGGCGAAGGGCTCGTTCTTTCGGTCCATCTCGGTCTCTCCTAGCGCGCGAGCCAGCCGCCATCGACCGGCAGGACGACGCCATGGACATAGGCGGCAGCGTCCGAGGCGAGGAAAACGGCAGCCCCGCCGAGCTCCTGCGGCTGGCCCCAATGACCGGCCGGGATGCGGCCGAGGATGGCGGCGTTGCGTTCCGGGTCGGCGCGCAGCGCCTCGGTGTTGTTGGTGACGAAATAGCCGGGCGCGATGGCGTTGACGTTGATGCCCTTGCCCGCCCATTCGCAGGCCAGCAGACGCGTCAGCCCGGCAAGCCCGCTCTTCGATGCCGTGTAGGAGGGGATGCGGATGCCGCCCTGGAAGGAGAGCAGCGAGGCGATGTTGATGACCTTGCCGCCCTTGCCGTCGGCCAGCATGCGCCTGGCCACGCCCTGCGTCAGGAAGAAGGTCGACTTCAGGTTGACGTCCATCACCGCGTCCCAGTCGGCCTCGGTGAAGTCGATCGCGTCGGCGCGGCGGATGATGCCGGCATTGTTGACGAGGATATCGAGCCGGGAGCCGTCGGCCTTCGCGGCGGCGTCCGCTGCCTCGACGATCCCTGCGATCGGCTCCAGCGTCGAGAGGTCGGCGGTGATCTCGTGGAAGGGTCTGCCGGTCGCAGAAACCAGCGCCTTCGTCTCGGCCATGCTGGAACGGCCGACCGCGACGATACCGGCGCCAGCCTGGGCGAGCGCGACCGCGATCGCCTGCCCGAGGCCCGTATTGGCCCCGGTAACGATCGCGGTGCGGCCGCACAAGTCAAACGGCGAGCGCATCAGCGCAGGTCCCCGGTCGCGACCATGTCCATGTCGGTATAGTCGACATTATCGCCGCCCATGCCCCAGATGAAGGAATAGGCCTTGGTCCCGACGCCGGAATGGATCGACCAGCCGGGCGACAGGATCGCCTGCTCGTTGGCGACGACCAGATGGCGGGTCTCCTGCGGCTCGCCCATCAGGTGGAAGACCCGGGCGTCGGCGGGAACGTCGAAATAGAGATAGATCTCGCAGCGCCGGTCATGGACATGCGCCGGCATGGTGTTCCAGATGCTGCCCTCGTCGAGCGTGGTCACCCCCATCACCAGTTGGCAGGTGTCGCAGACGCCGGGGATGATGTACTGGCGGATGACGCGCTTGTTGGCGGTGGCCTGCTCGCCGAGGGCGATCGTCTTTGCGTCGGCCTCCCGGATCACCTTGGTCGGATGCGCGGCATGGGCCGGCGTCGAGAGCAGGTAGAACTTCGCCGGGTTGCCGGCATCGTCGCTGGCGAAGGAGACCTCGCCGGCTTCCTTGCCGACATAGAGCGCATCGCGCTTGGCGAGCGCATGGTCCTTGCCGCCGACGCTGACCTTGCCCGGGCCGCCGACATTGACGATCCCGAGCTCGCGCCGCCTGAGGAAGGCGTCGGTGCCGACAGCCTTGGGCGTCGGCAGCACGACGGGCGTCCCGGTCGGCATGGCGCCGCCGACGACGACGCGGTCGAGATGGCTGTAGGTCAGCTTGACCTCGCCTGGCGCGAACAGCGTCTCGATCAGGAAGTGGCGCCGTAGCTCCGCCGTATCGAAGCCCTTGACGGCCTCGGGGTGGGAAACCTGGCGAATCTCGATGGTCATGATCGGTCCTTCAGTGGAACAGGCGCGGCAGCCAGAGCGACAGGCCGGGCACATAGGTGACGAGCAGGAGCACGGCGATGCTGGCGCCGTAGAACGGCCAGATCGTGCGCATGGACTCGCCGATGGAGATGCGGCCGATGGCGCAGGCGACGAACTGCACCGAGCCGACCGGCGGCGTATTGAGGCCGATGCCGGCATTGAGGATCAGGATGACGCCGAAATGGATCGGATCCACGCCGAAGGCCTTCACCACCGGCAGGAAGATCGGCGTGCAGATGATGATCATCGGCGCCATGTCCATGAAGGTGCCGAGCACCAGCAGGATCAGGTTGATCATCAGCAGGATGACGATCGGGTTGTCGGAGACCGCCTTCATCGCGGCGATGGTCGCCTGCGGCACCTCCAGGAAGGCCATCAGCCAACCGAAGGAGCCGGCCGTGCCTATCACCAGCAGCACCATCGCCGTGGTGCGCACCGCGCCCAGCGTCGCCTCCAGGAAGGCCGTCCAGGTCAACTGGCGGTAGACGAAGATGGTGACGAGGATGGCGTAGACCACGGCGACGCAGGAGGACTCCGTCGCGGTGAAGACGCCCGAACGGACGCCGCCGAAGATGATGCCGATCAGCAGGATGCCGGGCAGCGCCAGCACGACATAGCGGCCGACGGTCGCGAAGCCGGGGAAAGCCTCGCGCGGATAGCCGCGCTTCACCGCGACCGCCCAGGCCGCGACCATCAAGGCCGCGCAGAGCAGCAGGCCCGGCACGACGCCGGCCGTGAACAGATCCGCGATCGACAGATTGCCGCCCGCCGACAGCGAATAGATGATCATGTTGTGAGAAGGCGGGATCAGCAGGGCGATGATCGCCGCGTTCGCAGTGACGTTGACCGCGTAGTCGGCATCATAGCCGCGCTTCTTCATCTGCGGGATCATCAGCCCGCCGACCGCCGAAGCATCGGCGACGGCCGAGCCGGAGATGCCGCCGAACAGCGTGCAGGTGACGACATTGACCTGTCCGAGGCCGCCGCGCAGGTGGCCCACGAGGCTCGCCGCCATCTGGATCAGCCGCTCGGCGATGCCGCCGCGGATCATCAGGTCGCCGGCATAGATGAAGAAGGGGATCGCCATCATGGCGAAGGCGTTCATGCCGGAATTCATCTGCTGGAAGACGACGACCGGCGGCAGGCCCATATAGGCGACGGTCGCGACCGAGGCGATGCCGAGGCAGAAGGCGACGGGAATGCCGATCAGCAGCAGCAGCGAGAAGACGCCGAAGAGAATCCAGAGTTCCATGGCTCAGGCCTCCTGGCTTTCGCCGAAATGGACGAAGCCGAGCGGCGCCTGTTCCTCACCGGTGACGAAGAGCAGGAGCTTCTCCAGCGCGAACAGGGCGATCAGCGCGCCGCCGGCGGCGATCGGGACATAGTCCCATCCGCGCGAGATGCCGATGATCGGCATCCGGTCGCTCCAGGTGCCTGCCGCGAGCTGCCAGCCATAGCCGAGCATGGCCAGGCCGAAGGCGCAGACCAGGCCCTCGCCGATGACGATGAGCGCTGCGCGCAGCCGCGGCGGCGACATCACCAGTCCGACCTCGAAGCCGAGATGGTCGCTCTCGCGCACGCCGACGGCGGCGCCGAGCAGGATGAACCAGGACATCAGGAAAAGCGATCCGGCCTCGACCCAGATCGGCGTGTCGTTGAGCACGTAGCGGCCGAACACGCCCCAGGCGACCATCACGGTCATCAGGACGAGGCCGGCCCCGGCGGTGATCAGCGCGTAAAGGCTGAGCTTGGCGTCGAGGCGTGTCAGGAAAGCGGTGAAGGCGCGCATGGGGTGTCCGTGAATACCGGTTTCTCATCCTGAGCCCTCATCCTGAGGAGCCGCGAAGCGGCGTCTCGAAGGATGGCTCCAGCCGTCTCTGGATCATCCTCAGAAGCGATCTGCGATCGCGTCTGAGGATGAGGCGTTGGAAATCGGGGCGGCCGTTACGGACCGCCCCGCCTGAACGAGGTTCAGTTCACCGCCTGGATGGCGGCGACCATGTCCTTCAGCTTCGGGTCGGTGACGAACTTGTCGTAGACCGGCTTCATCGCGTCGATGAAGGGCTTCTTCTCGACCTGGTTGATCTGGGCGCCGCCGGCCTTGACCTTCGCCTCGGAGGCCTTCTCGCGGGCGTCCCAGAGTTCGCGCATCTTCAGGACCGATTCCTTGGCGGCAGCCTTGATGATCGCCTGGTCGGCCGCATTGAACTTGTCGAAGCTCCGCTTCGACATCACCAGCGCTTCCGGCGAGAGCGAATGCTCGGTCACCGAGTAGAACTTGGAGACCTCGAAATGACGGGTCGATTCATAGGACGGCCAGTTGTTCTCGGCGCCGTCGATCACGCCCGTCTGCAGCGCGGAATAGACCTCGCCGAAGGGCATCGGCGTCGCATTGGCGCCCAGCGCAGAGACCAGCGCGACGAACATGTCGGACTGCTGGACGCGGATCTTCATGCCCTTCATGTCCGCCGGGCTGTTGATCGGACGCTTGGAGTTATAGAAGGAGCGCGAGCCGGAATCGTAGAGCGCGAGGCCGATCAGGTCGTGCTTCTCGAATTCCTTGAGCAGGTTGTCGCCGATCGGCCCGTCCATGGCCTTCCGCATGTGGTCGACCGAGCGGAAGATGAAGGGCAGGGACGGAATGTTGGTCGCCGGGATCAGGTTGTTGAACGGCGCCATGTTGATGCGGTTGATGTCGATGACGCCGAAGCGCGTCTGGTCGATCGTGTCCTTCTCCTGGCCGAGCTGGGCCGAGTGGAACACGTTGATCTTGACGCGGCCCTGGGTCCGGTCCTCGAGCAGCTTGCCCATGTAGCGGACGGCTTCGACGGTCGGGTAGTCGGTCGGATGGATGTCGGCCGAGCGAAGCGTCACACTCTGGGCGAGGGCGGAAGTCGCTGCGACGGCGGAGATCGCCAGTGCGGCGGAACAGGCAAGGAAGCTGCGGCGTGCGGTCATGGTGCGTTCTCCCGTGGGTTCGAGCGCTCTGCCGTTTCCCGGCTTGTTCGCGGGCGCCTCGAACGTAAGCTTGCTGCCAGCTCCCCCGTGTCCGGTTGCGGCAGTGATTGTATGGTAGTATGTTGCGGTATGGTACGCAACAGGCCCTGGAGGTTTTTGACTTGAGCCTTTCGTTGGCGTCACCCGCCACATTCTCCGGCGCCTCCGCGGCCGGGCGTGTCGAAGCCGAGCTCCGGCGTGCGATCATCGCGCTCGAACTGCCGCCCGGCACGCGCCTCTCGGAGCAGGAGATCGCGCTGAAATATGGCGTGTCGCGTCAACCTGTGCGCGAGGCGCTGATCGCGCTCGCAAAGACGCGCCTCGTCGACATCCAGCCGCAGCGCGGCACGGTCGTGGTCAAGTTTTCGGTGCGCAAGATGATGGAGGCGCGCTTCGTGCGCGAGGCGGTCGAGGTCGCGATCGTACGCGAGGCCTGCGTCGCCTTTGCGCCGCAGAGCCGGCAAAGGATCGCCGACCTCCTCGATGTTCAGGAAAAGGCGGCGCAGCGCGACGACCACGCCTCCTTCCAGCGCTATGACGAGCTTTTCCATGTCGAGCTGACCGAGGGGGTCGGCATGCCGCTCGCATGGGAGGCGATCCGGGACATCAAGGCGCATATGGACCGGGTCTGCCAGCTCACCCTGCCGGGGCCCGAGGCCATGTTGCCGCTTGTCGAGCAGCACCAGCCCG
>NZ_JBIWYK010000173.1:0-6265 GCF_044752385.1 Allobosea sp. CER48
GTCACGCCGGGCACTGTCGGCCTGCAGCGCTCGATGGACCCGAAGGAGTTCATCGGCCTCGCCAACCTGGTGTGGTCGCCGGTTTCCGGCCTCGACATCGGCGTCGAGGTTCTCTACTCGCACCTCGACATGCGTCAGCCGGTCGTGGCCGTCGACAACTTCGGCAACCGTTCGGTCGCTACGCGCCTGATCAAGAGCGAAGACACCGTCGCCGCTCGCCTGCGCATCCAGCGCGACTTCTGATCGGTTCTCCGATCCTAGTCGGAAGCCCCGGGGAAACCCGGGGCTTTTTTGTTGCGCGCGCCCGGTATGGCCCCGCCGGCACCGGTCACGAACGCGATGATCTTGTGAGGACTCGAGCAGCGACCGTAGCGCCCTTGAGGCTAATGGCGTGCTGACTTGGTTCCTGCCCGCCCGGGATCGCGGCAGGCGAGAGCAAGCGACCGCAGATGTTCGATATGGTCGGTCCTGAAGCTGGCAGGCGATCGCAGGTTCTCGACGTGGCCGGCGGCCACGTGAGCTTCAGCCCGGCTGGCGTTCGGCGCGGGCGATGAGCTTGCCGATGCGGCGAACCAGGTCCTTCGAGCTCAGCAGTGGCGCATGGCCCTGCCCGGGGACGGTGACCGTTTCGCAATCGGGGTGGCGATCGGCCATCTCCTGCAAGGTTGCCTCAGCGAGAAGGTCTGAATTGGCGCCGCGGATTGCCAGCAGCGGCATCGTCCTCAGTGCGTCGAAATAGGTCCACAGCACCGGCAGGGGCGCTTCCAGATCGAGCTCCTCGAGCACCTTCATCAGCCTGATGTCGTAGTCGGGCCGCAAGGCGCCGTCGCGGTCCGTCCAGGTTCGGCGCGCCATCACCTCCCATTCCGCGTCGCTCAGCGCCGTGAACTGCTGGTCCGAGAGCCGCTTCAGGATCTCTGCGCCCTCCGAGAAACTGCGCGGCACGGGCAGCTTGCCGACATAGCCGCGGATACGCAGCAGGCCGCGCGCATCGATGACGGGCCCGACATCATTGAACACCGCGCCGCGGATCACGGCGGGGCGCGCCGTTGCAAGCGCCATGGTCAGCAGTCCGCCGCGGGAGGTGCCCACGAAGACGGCCTGATCGATGCCGGTCGCGACCAGGGTCTGCATGAGGTCGTCGAGTTCGATGCGGATGTCGTAGTTCTTCCAGTCTCTGTCGAATTCGGACAGTCCGCGCCCGCGATAGTCCAGCGCCAGCACGCGCCGCGGTTTGGCTTCGTCCTGCGAAAGGACCAGGGCCAGTTCGTGAAAGTCCGCCGCGGTGCGGGCGAAACCCGGCAGGCAGATCACCGGCAACGCCGTCGCCTCGAGCGGACCATAGTCGCGCAGATGCAGATTGAGCCCGTCGCGCGCGCTGACGAAGCGGGAGGTAAAGGCGGAGTCGCTGGCCATGAGGAACTCGATATGGTGCGTTCGAGGCACCTAACCATGCTGATGCCGGGGGCGAAAGCCGGCATCGCCGCCGCGCTCCTCAGGAGGCTCCCCAGCTTCGCAGCTTGATGAGGCAGTTGTTGAAGCTGGTGAGCTCTTCCGGGGAGAGCACGGAGAGGAAGTCCCGCTCCATCTCTTCGCCCAGCCGGTCGGCCTCGCTGCGTATGGCCTCGCCCTTCGCAGTCAGGTGAAGGGCGACCTTCCGCGCATCGGCACTTTCGATCCTGCGCTGGACGTAGCCTTCGTCCACAAGCTTGCGCAGATGCTTGGAGATCAGCGTCTGCTCGATGAAGGTGGCCTCCGATAGTGCGCGCGACGATAGCCCCGGCTCGTCGCCGATGGCACGCATGACGCGCAGCTCGCGGATGTTGAGGCCGAGCCGGGCCTTGTAGACCTGCGACGCGCGCGCCATCGCGGTCTGGCTGATCTGGTCCAGCCGGAAGGTCAGGAAGGCGTCGCGCGGCGGCATCGGCGGTGCGTCAGTGCCGTTCGTTCTGGCGGCCCGCCAGCGAAAGGGCGAGCAGCGAGAGAGCGCCGCAGGCGAGCAGGTAGTAGGACGGCATCATGTCTGATCCGGTCCTGGCCACCAGCCAGGTCAGGGTGAAGGGGGCAAGCCCGCCGAACAGCAGCACGACGACATTGTAGGCGACGGACATTCCGGTCGAGCGGACATGGGTCGGAAACATGCCGGCCAGGAGGCCCGGCGTCGGCGCCCAGATCGCGGCGATCGGCAGCGCGCAGATCGCCTGGACCAGCAGCAGTCGCTCGAAGCTCGGCTCCGCCACCACGTAGGCGAGCAGCGGATAGGACAGCGCCGAGAAGCTGAGCATCCCGACGAGCCAGACGCTCATCGCGCTCCAGCGGTCCGCAAGGCGGCCCATGATTGGCACCAGGACGAAGAGCAGGATGCCGCCGATCAGCGAGCTCAGCATGGCGCTGGTGAAGGGCAGCTTGAGCTGGCGCACGACATAGCCCGGCAGGAAGATGAACCAGACATAGTTCGAGGCGGTGCCGGGGATCATGATGCCGCAGCAGCGCAGCAGCGCGCTGCGATGCTCGGCCAGCACGGCCCGGAACGGCGTGCGCACGGCATTCTGGCCGCCTTTGCTCTCATATTCCGGGGATTCGTCGACGAAGCGGCGGATGTAGAAGCCCAGCGGCGTGATCAGCGAGCCCAGCAGGAAGGGAATGCGCCAGCCCCAGCCCTGGAGCGCCTCGGGCGTCAGCAGCGTCGCCAGCGCGTAGCCGGAGAAGGCTGCGAGGGCCAGGGCGAGCGCCTGCGAGCACATCTGGAAGCTGCCATAGGTCATCTTGCGGCCGGGCGGGGCATATTCCACCAGCATCGCCGTGGCCGAGGCGAATTCGGCCCCGACGGAGATACCCTGCAGGATGCGCGCGATGATGACGAGGATTGGCGCGAGGATGCCGATCGTCGCGTAGCTCGGCGTCAGGCCGATCAGCACGGTCGAGAACCCCATGATCAGGATCATCACCGTCAGGATCGGTTTGCGGCCGAAACGGTCGGCATAGGTCGAGAGCAGCACGCCGCCGATCGGCCGGACCAGGAACGAGATCGCGAATGTCGCGGCCGTCAGAAGCGCCGAGACGAGCGGGTCCGAACTGGGAAAGAAGACCTGCGAGATGATGGTCGCGAAGAAGCCGTAGACCAGGAAGTCGTACCATTCGAGGCCATTGCCGATGACCGACGAGATGACGGCCCGGCGGACCATCGCAGGCGAACGCGCCCGGCCGAGAGGGATGGCGGCGGCAGTCATGCGCGGGCCTCTTGGGTCTGGCGCTCGACGATGCGGCACAGGATGCTGGCACCGATCGGGAGCAGGCGGTCGTCGAAATCGAAGGTCGGGTGGTGGCACATCGCGCCGGGCTGGCCGAGGAAGATGTAGGCGCCGGGCCATTGGCGCAGCATCAGCGCGAAGTCATCGGAGAAGGGCAGGGGCGCGAGATCCCTCCTGACCTTGGCTTCACCGAGCACGGCCCCGGCGGCGGCAGCCGCAGCGTCAGCCGCGTCCGGGTCGTTGAGGCAGGGCGGGCAGCTTGCCTTCCTGGTGCAGGAGACCGTGCAGCCCGACATTTCGGCGAAGCCGCGGCAGATGGCGTCGAGCTTCCGGACGATCAGCGCCTCGGTCGCCGGATCATAGGTGCGGATCGTGCCGCTGAGCTCGGCGGAGGCTGGAATGATGTTGGCGGCGGTGCCGGCGCAGAGGCGGCCGAGGCTGATGACGGCGGGCGCGAGCGGGTCGACATGGCGACCGACGATGGAGGATATCTCGCTCGCCAGCCGCGCAGCGACCTGGAGCGGATCGACGGTGGTGTGCGGAGCGGCGCCGTGGCCGCCAACGCCGTCGATCCGGATGTCGAAGACCGTGGTGCCGCTCAGCGTCGCGCCGGGGCGGACGGCCGCCGTGCCTTCCTCGTAGAGCGGGATCGTGTGCAGCGCGTAGACCTGCGAACAGGGGAAGCGCTCGAACAGCCCGTCGGCGATCATGCGCTCGGCGCCCTGGCCGATCTCCTCGGCAGGCTGGAAGATGAGATGGACCTTGCCGCGCTTCGGCGGGTTCGCGGCGAGATGGCGCGCGGCCGCCAGCAGCATCACCGTATGCCCGTCATGGCCGCAGCCATGGAACTGCCCCTCCTTGTTCGAGCGATAGGCGAGGTTGGTCTGCTCCTCCATCGGCAGGGCATCCATATCGGCGCGCAATCCGATGGTCGGCCCCTGCGCCGCGCCCTTGATGGCGCCGACGAGGCCCGTCCCGCCCAGCCCGCGATGTACTTCGATTCCAAAGGATTCGAGCGTCCGCGCGACGAAGTCCGAGGTCCTGAATTCCTGAAATGCGATCTCGGGATGGGCGTGAAGATCGCGGCGCCACGCCTGAAGCGTCGGCGCGAAGTCGGCAATGTCCTGCAGCATCGAAATCCCTCCGCTGCAGGAAACAGGTAATTGAATGTTTCAAATATTGCAATTGGCAGGGAAGATCGTTGCTTCGAAGCCGGAAGGAGAGGCGCGGCGGAAGGGACGACGCCTCGTTCCCGCGGATCAAACAGGCAAAGTTATTTCGGGAGGCAACGCAGGCGCTGCGACTGCGTCGAGGCGCGGGCCGCGACTTTGCTGGCCCGGGAGATGTCGGACGTGGCGGGGCGGAAGCGGCTAGTCTAGCTTGCCGCCGCGCTTCAGATCGTAGTCGATCAGATAGGCGGTGCGTTGATTCAGCCGCTCGCGATAGACCTGCAGGTTCTCCATCACGCGCTGTACGTAGTTGCGCGTCTCGGAGAACGGGATGCGCTCGACCCAGTCGACGGCGTCGACCTCTGGGTCGCGTGGGTCGCCATAGGCTGCGATCCATTTTTTAACATTGGGCGAACCGGCGTTATAGGCTGCGAAGGTCAGGATGTAGGAGCCGCGCCACTCCTTCAGCAGGTCGTTGAGGTGGGCCGCGCCCATCCGCGCTGCGTAGAGCGGGTCCTGGCCCAACTGCTGCCAGTCGAAGGGCAGGCCGGCTCTGCGCGCCGTCTCGCGCGCGGTCGCGGGCATCATCTGCATCAGGCCGCGCGCGCCGGCATGCGACATCGCGGCTGGGTCGAAAGCGCTTTCCTGTCGGGCGATGGCGTGGACGATGGCGCGCTCCATCGGATCGCCGAGCACGTCGAACTCCGGGATGCCGTTGACGGGATAGGCGGCCATGTCGAGTGGAAAGCCCCGTTGAAGCGCGGCCTTGCCGATGGCTACCAGCGCGCGGGCATCCGCCTCGCGCTGAGCGATCGCGGCGATGGCTTCCAGGGCTTCGGTCGTGTGCAGGCGCTGAGCCAGATCGTTCAGCATCAGCGTCGCAAGGTCGCGCTCGCCGATCCGGTAGAGCAGTCGCACGCCGCGATGGCCCGGCAGGGCTTCGAGGCCGGCGGCCGGGGTGCTCCGGAGCGAGAGACGATCAAGGCCCAGCTTCGCCCGCGCGAGCTGGCCGTAATAGGCAATCGGTTGTTCGGCGGCCTTGCCGAAGGCGGCTTTGGCCTCTTCGGCCTTGCCAAGCTCCTCATAGGCGCGGCCCTGCCAATAAGCGGCGCGCGCCACCGAGATCGGCGTCTCGCCGATGGCCGCGGCCGCCTGGAAATGCTTCAGTGCCACATCCGGCTTTTTCAGGAAGCGAAGGGCGAGGAAGCCCGCATGCCACTCCGCCTCGAGGCGTTCGGCATTGTCCTCGGCGCCGTGGCCGGCCGAGACCTCATAGGCCTTAGCAGGTTGGCCGGCATCGAGAAGCTTGCGTGCAATGATCCGCCGCTCTTCCCACCAGCCGTCGCCATCTCCGAGAACGGCAGGATCGCGCGGCACATTGGCGAGCGCCTTCACGGCATCGTCGAGCTTGTCGCCGCGGCGCGCCTGCTGAGCCTGAAGAAAGGCGAATGAGACGTCGCTGCGCACGGAAGCCGGCACGGCGGCGATCTGCTTTTCCGGAATCGGCCGGCGCGCGACGGCGCTGGCAAGCCGCGCCCGGGCCAGCACGACATAGTCGGCAGAGACACGGGCGGCATTGCGAAGCGCGGCCTCACCGCTCTCCTTGAACAGGAAGCGCTCGGCGCGCAGACGATGTTCGTCCTTCGTCAGCGCCGTCTCGAACTCCTTGAGGACGATCTTCTCCAGCGCCTGTCCGAACGGATCCTTGCGCCAGCTCTGCCGCACGAGCGCGACGGCCTCCTCCGTTCGTCCTTCCGCCTTGAGAGCGAGCGCAAGCGCGATCCGGCCCGCGGGGGAAACCGGTTGCTGCCCGTGGAAGAAAGCCCTGACGATGACGGGACTCTT
>NZ_JBIWYK010000174.1:0-6244 GCF_044752385.1 Allobosea sp. CER48
GCATGGCGGCGGAAGGTTGCGGCGAGGCAGTCCAGCCCGCCGAAGCGCTCGGCCGGAAACAGCTTCGCCTGCTCGCCGGCGACGAGCGGTTCGAGGCCCAGTGTCTCGCCCTGAGTGACTGCTTCCATGGCGCGAGCATAAACCCTCTCGCCGCTTTGCTGTCTTGAAGAAAAGTGATCGGGCGCATCACGCGCCCGATCGGTTTCGTCGCCTAGGCTCGCCTCAGATGGCGTGGGCAGCCGCGCTGGCGCCGATCCGCTCCGGGCTCTTCGAACCAAGCAGCAGCACGCCCGCTCCGCCGACCAGCGTCGCGATGGTGGCATAGGCGATGACGCCCAGCGTCCCGAAGCCGTCGACCAGCAGGCCGCCGAAGACGGCGCCGCTCGCGATCGCGACCTGGAAGGCGGCGACGAGCAGGCCGCCGGCCGACTCCGCCTCCTCCTCCGGGGCGACGCGCACCAGCCAGGTCTGGAAGCCAACCGGCAGCGCACCGAAGGCGAAGCCCCAGAGCCCCACGGCGATGGCCGAGGCGATCGGCGAAGAACCCGCGAACAGCAAGCTCCCTCCCATCAGCGCGATCGCGAAGGCTCCGAAGATCACCGAAGCCTTGGCGCTGCGCGCGGTGATCGCTCCGCCGAGGAAATTGCCGAAGAAGCCGCCGACACCATAGGCGAGCAGGACCAGCGAGATTGCCTCGACCGAGAACTTGGGGATTTGCTCCAGGAACGGGCGGACATAGGTGAAGCCCGCGAAATGGCCGGAGATCACGACGACGATGCTGGCCAGCACCAATGCGATGCTCGGCCGGCCGAGCAGGCGGAAGAGCGTGCGGATGTCGGGCGATCCGCGCGCCGGCAGACGCGGCAGCGCGGCAATCTGGATCGCCAGTGTCGCGACGCCGACGAGTGCCGCAATCCAGAACACGAAGCGCCAGCCCATCAGGTTGCCGATATAGGCCCCGATCGGCGCTGCGCTGACGGTCGCGACGGATACGCCCGTGAAGATCAGCGACATCGCCTTGGGCAACGCGCTCGGCGGCACGAGCCGCATCGCCGTAGCCGCGACCATCGACCAGAAGGCGCCGAGGCCGATCCCGAGCAGGACGCGGGCGAAGAGCAGTGTCGTGAGGTTCGTCGCGACCGCGGCGAGCGCGCTGGAGACGATCAGCAGGCCGGTCAGCGACCAGATGACGATGCGCCGGTCGATGCCGCGCGTGACGATGGCTGCGGCAAGGCCGGCGATGGCGCCGACCACCGCAGTGGCGGTCACGGCCTGTCCGGCGGCGCCGACGGACACGCCGACATCGGCAGCCATCGGGGTCAGGAGGCTGGCCGGCAGAAACTCGGCGGTGACGAGGCCGAAGACGCCGAAGGTGAGTGAGGTTACAGCGGCCCAGGCCGGCTTTTCGCGGACCTCCTCGGCGCTGTCGTCGAATTCGAGTGCGGTGGCAGATAGGGAATCTGACATGGGGGTCTCCACGAAGTCGCCGGAAGATGGGCGTGGCTCCATGGAGTTTCCATGCTATATAATCCGCATCTCATGACCGTTCGTCCAGGACTGCGATGACCGCTTCCGCCGATCACCTGACCGAGATGCTCCGCGGCCTCAGGCTCGACGGTGTGGATTACAGCCGCTGCCAGATGGCCGCACCCTGGGGCGTCGCCTTTCCGCAAAGCCGCGAGGCCAGCTTCCATTTCATCTCGCGCGGCGGCTGTTGGCTGAAGACGCCGGCAGGCGAATGGCTCGAGCTGCATGACGGCGACGCCGTGCTGATGCCGCGCGGCGGCGGCCACGTCCTGGCGAGCTCGCCGCAGGCCACCGCCTCCCCGCCCCGCGCCTGCCGGGTGCGCGAGACCTATGGCAACGTCTTCGATGTCGAAGGCGGCGGCACCGGCGAGCACATGCTGCTCTTCACCGGTCGCATGACCTTCAATGTCGATCTCGACCACCCGCTGCTGCGGCTGATGCCGGACATGATGCGGATGAGCGATTTCATCGCCAACGAGCCCGGCATCCCGCATCTGCTGGAGGCGATGGGTCAGGAGGTCGCGATGGACCGGGTCGGCGCCGGCGGCATCCTCGCGCGCCTCGCCGACGTGCTGGCCGCGGCGATCATGCGCGCCTGGGTTGAACGCGGCTGCGGCGCCGCCAAGGGCTGGGTCGCGGCGGCGCGCTGCCCGACCATCGGCAAGGTCCTGGCGGCGATCCACGCCCATCCCGAGACCGACTGGACGGTCGAGAGCCTCGCGGAACTGATGGGCGCCTCGCGCTCCGGCTTTGCCGAGCGCTTCGCCGAGGTCGTCGGCGAGACACCCGCCCGCTATGTCGCGCAGGTCCGGATGCACCAGGCGCGGCAATGGCTCGCGCGTGACAAGCTGCGGATCGGCGTGGTGGCACAGCGCCTCGGCTACGAGTCGGAAGCCTCGTTCAGCCGCGCCTTCAAGCGCATCACCGGCATGGCGCCGGGCCAGGTACGCGCCGCGGGCGAAGCGCCGCCCGTCGCGATGTTCACGCCGTCGGAGGCAGCTGAGTAGCTTACGGCACTCTCGCGTCATGGTCGGGCTTGACCCGACGATCTCAGGACGAGAAGGCGCCCATTCGGCACGAGATTCTCGGGTCTGCGCTCCGCTCCGCCCGAGAATGACGAGTCGCTCTAGCCGCCGACCAGGTCGAACCAGCCGGCCTCGTCGATGACCTCGACATTGTGCTTGGCGGCATCCTTGAGCTTGGAGCCCGCGCCCGGCCCGGCGACGAGCAGATCCGTCTTCGACGACACCGAGCCCGCCACCTTGGCGCCAAGCCGCTCGGCCATCGCCTTGGCCTCGTCGCGCGTCATCCGCTCCAGCGCGCCGGTGAAGACCACGATCTTGCCGGCGACCGGACTGGCCGATGCCACCGCTTCGAGCGGCTGGGGTGACACCTCTGCCAGCAGCCGGTCGAGCAATTGCTCGTTATGCGGCTCGCCGAAGAACTCGATCAGCGCCTCGACCACGGTCGGGCCGACGCTGTCGATCGCATCGAGTTCCTGCCGTTCGGCCGACGCCTCGTCGGCAGCGGCGATGCCCGCCGCGCGCAAGGCCTCGAACGAGCCATAGTGCCGTGCGAGCAGCCGCGCCGTCGTCTCGCCGATATGGCGGATGCCGAGCCCGAAAATGAAGCGGTTGAGCGGCGGACGACGCCGGTCCTCGATCGCGTCGAACAGCTTCCTGGCGCTGACGGCGCCGAAGCCCTCCTTGTCCTTGAGCTTCTTGAAATTGGCCGCATCGCGCGTGGCCAGCGTGAAAATGTCGGCCGGCTCCTTCACAGGCAGCTCGGGATCGCTGTGGAAGAACTCGATCTGCTTGTCGCCGAGCCCGTCGATATCCATCGCGTCGCGCGAGACGAAGTGCTTGAGACGCTCGACCGACTGCGCCGGGCAGATCAGGCCGCCGGTGCAGCGTCGCACCGCATCTTCCTTGCCGGTGCGCGGGTTGAGTTCCCGCGTCGCATGGCTGCCGCAGGCCGGGCAAAGCGTCGGGAATTCATAAGGCTTCGAATCCGCAGGCCGCTTCGCCAGATCGACCGATTCGACGCGTGGAATGACGTCGCCCGCCCGCTTCACCGTCACGGTGTCGCCGATGCGGATATCGGCGCCGTCGCGGATCGGCAGCCCCTTGGAATCGAAGCCGCGGATATAGTCCTCATTGTGCAGCGTCGCATTGGTGACGACGACGCCGCCGACCGTGACCGGCTTCAGCCGCGCCACCGGGGAGAGCGCGCCCGTGCGCCCCACCTGGATGTCGATCGCCTCCAGCACGGTCGTCGCCAGTTCGGCCGGGAACTTGTGCGCGATCGCCCAGCGCGGCGCCCGCGAGACGAAGCCGAGCCTGGACTGCAGCGCGAGGTCGTCGACCTTGTAGACGACGCCGTCGATGTCATAGCCGAGCGTGGCGCGCTGGCTCTCGATCAGCCGGTACTGGGCGATCAGCTCGGCCACGCTCTCGCAGCGCTTCATCAGCGGGTTGGTGCGGAAGCCCCAGCGCTTGAACGCCTCGACCACGCCGCTTTGTGTCGGCGCGGGCAGCACCGGCATGTCGCCCCAGGCATAGGCGAAGAAGCGCAAGGGCCGGGATGCCGTTATGCTCGCATCGAGCTGGCGCAGCGAGCCCGCCGCCGCATTGCGCGGATTGGCGAATTCTGGAAGGCCCTTCTCGCGCTGGCGCTCGTTGATGGCAGCGAAATCGGCATGGCCGAGATAGACCTCGCCGCGCACCTCGGCGATCTCCGGCACGTCGGGCCCGGCAAGCGTGCCGGGGATCTCGGAGATCGTGCGGGCGTTGACGGTGACGTCCTCGCCCTCCTCGCCGTCGCCGCGCGTCGCGGCCGAGACCAGCTCGCCCTTCTCGTAGCGCAGAGAGAGCGACAGCCCGTCGATCTTCGGCTCCGCGGTGAAGGCGATGCCGCCCTCCTCTTCGCGGCGGCCAAGAAAGCGGTAGACCCGCCCCGCGAACTCGGCCACCGCCTCGTCGGAGAAGGCGTTGTCGAGCGAGAGCATCGGCACGCGATGGCGGATCTTCGCGAACTTGCCGGAAGGCTTGGCGCCGACCTTGCCGCTGACGCCGCCCGCCTCCTTCAACTCGGGAAAAACCTCCTCCAGCGCCACCAGCCGCCGACGCTTCGCGTCATAGGCCGCATCGTCCATGATCGGCTGATCGTCCTGGAAATAGGCGTCGTTCGCGGCCTGCACCTCGGACGCCAGCCGCTTGTGCTCGAGCCTGGCCTTGCGCAGCGTCAGCTCCGCAACGGGCGTTTCGGAAGGGGCGTTGTCGTCGGTGTCGCTCATGCGGGAAGCATTAGGCGAGATGATGCTGACGAGAAAGGGCAGGAGCAGGCTGGCTCGGCCCGAAAAGGGGCTGCGCCCTCACATCAGCGAGAAGGCTTGCGACAAATCCGGCTTTCGCGCGTATAGTTTGGAAGCTGGGAATTGGAAGCTCGACGCCGCAAGCCGTTGACGCCAAGGACATGTCAACAGCGGTGGTGAACCGGGCCGGAACCGGGAGAACCGCCATGGCCAATGTCGACGGCACCGTGCATGACATCGTCACGCTCTCGCAGCCACGCATCAAGACCATCACGACGAGGGACCTGCGCGAGGCGCTGCAGCGCGGCTGGGAGGATTTCCTGGCGCAGCCGAGCCACCTCGTCTTCATCGCCGTGATCTACCCGATCGCCGGCATCCTGCTGGCACAGCTCACCGTGAGCTACAACATCTTCCCGCTGCTCTTCCCGCTGCTCTCGGGCTTCGCGCTGATCGGCCCCTTCGCCGCGATCGGCCTCTACGAGGTCAGCCGCCGCCGCGAGAAGGGGCTCGACTCCTCCTGGAGCCACGCACTGGAAGTGCTGCGTTCGCCCTCGATCAGCCAGATTGTGCTGCTGGGCGCGATGCTGACCGGGCTCTTCCTCGCCTGGCTCTTCGCGGCGTGGTTCCTCTATCGCGGCATTCTGGGCCTGCCGGCCGACGTCTCCACGGCCGACTTCCTGCGGGCCGCCTTCACCACCGGCGATGGCTGGATCATGATCATCATCGGCAATTCGCTGGGGATGCTGTTCGCGATCCTCGCCTTCTCGATCTCGGTGGTGTCCTTCCCGCTGATCATCGACCGGCATGTGGACGTGCCCACCGCGATCCGCACCTCGATCGCCGCGGTCGAGGCCAATCCGCGCGTGATGATGTATTGGGGGCTGATCGTCACCGGGCTTCTGGTGCTCGGCTGCCTGCCGGTGCTGGTCGGGCTCGTCGTGGTCATGCCCGTGCTCGGCCACGCCACCTGGCATCTCTACCGCAAGCTCGTGGGCTGACGACCGCAGCGACCACCCACCTGACAATGCGGGAACCTTTGGCACCCGCATCGGGTTCACCCCCTGCAAAATCGAGCCGAACAGCTCCATTCCGCAGGGGGTTTTTCATGAACAACATCATTTATATCGTCGGCCTCATCGTCGTCGTCCTCGCCATTCTCTCCTTCCTCGGCCTGCGCTGAGGCGGGAGAGAACGTCGGCGACCGACCGCGGCCGAGCGTTGAAGCCTAGCCGCGACGCGGCTTGCCCTTGCCGAACGGCTTGCCGCCGCCGGCCGGACGGCCTTCCCCATGCCGCTCGGGCTTGCCTGCGAAAGGCTTGCCCTTCCCGGCAAACGGCTTCTTGAAGCCGCTGGGCTTCTGGTCATCGCGGCGCGGGCGATCGTCGTCGCGCTGCGGCCTGCCCT
>NZ_JBIWYK010000175.1:0-6242 GCF_044752385.1 Allobosea sp. CER48
TTGGGGATGCCCCGAAAAAAAGCACTACTATGGTTCAAAACGTCGTGCGATAATTTCGCAAGAACCCCGATGACGGCGCGCCCGGCATGCGCTAAGTTGCGTGCTCCCGGTCACTCAGACTTGAAGCTCCATGTTCGATCGTCGCAAGCCTCCTGCTGCCCAGCCTTTCGTCACCCACGAAAATATCGAAGCCAAGGTTAAGTGGTTCGACCCCGAAAAGGGGTTCGGTTTCGCATCGCCCTCCGATGGCTCGGGCGATGTCTTCCTGCATGTCTCGGCGATCGGCCCGCTCGACCAGCAGGACCTGCTGCCCGGCGCCACGATCGTCGCCGATCTCGGCGAAGGACGCCGCGGCCTCCAGGTCGTCGCCGTCCATGAGATCGACGCCTCCACCGCAACCCAGACCGCGCCCGCTCCGCGCGCCTTCTCGCCGCGCCCTCCGCGTGACGATTTCGGCGGCGGCTATGGCGATCGCGACCGGGGTGGCTATGGCGGCGGCGATCGCGGCTACGGCGATCGTGATCGCGGCGGCTTCGGCGGCGGTGATCGCGGCCCTCGCGGCGGCGGTTTCCAGGACCGTGACAGCGGCCCGGTCGAAGGCCCCTTCGACGGCGCCGTGAAGTTCTTCAATTCGGACCGCGGCTTCGGCTTCATTGCGCCGGACCAGGGCGGCCCGGATGTCTTCCTGCACGTTTCGTCGCTGAGCCGTTCCGGCCTTCAGGCGCCGACCGACGGGCAGCGCGTGCGCTTCTCGATCCGCGCCGGCCGCAAGGGCCCGGAAGCTGCGAACGTCAGCTTCATCTGATCCGAATCGGATCCCAGAATGTCGAAGGCCCGCCATTGGCGGGCCTTTTTCTTTCGGCCGCCACAGGCAGCCACATTCGTGAGCCGGGGAGCACGCCGACGCGCTCCCCGGGTTCAGCCTCAGTGATCGTGATCGTCGCCTTCCAGGCCGCCGATATGCTTCTGGGTATAGAGCTCCAGGCCGACGCGCCCGATCAGGTCGAGCTGCGTCTCGAGGAAGTCGATATGACCTTCCTCGTCCTTCATCAGCGCCTTGAACAGATCCTCGGAAGGATAGTCGCCGACATCGCGGCAGTACTTCGCGGCTTCCTGATAGAGCGCGCGCGCCTCGACCTCGGCCTTGAGATCGCACTCGATGACTTCCTTGACGTTCTCGCCGATGCGCAGCTGGTCGAGCGTCTGCAGGTTCGGGAAGCCTTCGAGGAAGAGGATGCGGTCGACGAAACGGTCGGCATGAACCATCTCCTCGATCGACTCCTTCTTCCAGGTCTTGGCCATCTCCTTCAGCCCCCAATTGTCGAGCATCCGGTAATGCAGCCAATACTGGTTGATGGCGGTGAGCTCCGAGCGCAGCCCCTTGTTGAGATATTCAATGACCTTCTTGTCGCCCTTCATGGCGGAGCACCCCAATCACTTACATTAGAATGATACTAATGTAGACAGGCTCTGTCCGGAAGGGAAGAGGAAAAACCGCATCCTGGGGCGCGCCCGCAGGCGCCAGCAAAAAAGCCGCCCGGCTCAGGCCGCGGCGGCTTCCTCGACGCGATCGAGGCCTTCGAGCATCCGTTCGACGGTGACATGCACCGCGCACTCGATCTCGCGGCTTGCGCAGCTGCTGCACTGGGTCGCGCAGGCAGCACGGGCTTCCGCGAGGAGGCTGCGAACCTCACGTGCGCACCGCCCGCAATCCGGGCTGCAGCCAAGGCAATCATAAGCCTCGCCCGCCGTACGCGGCCCGCTGCCGTCAGGAGCGATGGTACCCTTGATCTGGCGGCAGGAGATAACGTTGCAGGAACAAACGATCACGCGTGATGGTCCACCACGCACTTGGTCTGGACTTCCTCGCCATCCGCACTGCGCAGCCGCACGATGACCTCGACCGAGGAGATCATCATGCCTTCCGGCGCATCCGGCAGGCCCGAGACATGGATGGTCGAACCCGGGATATCGGTGACCGTCTCGTCGTCCTCATTGTAGAAATGGTGGTGCTCCGACACGTTGGTGTCGAAGAAGGTCTTCGGCCCGGAGACGGAGACCTGGCGCAGCAGCCCGGCTTCCGAGAACTGGCGCAGCGTGTTGTAGACGGTTGCCAGCGACAGCGGCTCGCGGGCGCGGATCGCCTCTTCATACAGCATCTCGGCGCTGACATGGCGGTCGCCCTTCGCGAAGAGCAGCCAGCCAAGCGCCATGCGCTGCCGCGTCGGCCGCAGGCCGGCGGTGCGGAGACGGTTCTTCACCGCGCTGATCGGGCACGAAGCAGGGTTTTTCTGCGGCCACGGAATATGGTCGCTCGCCACCGGCTTGTGGTCCAGATCCTTGTTCGAGAGAACACTCATCGTAACGCCTTCCACCGCGCCGGTTGCCCGGCCCGTAGTTTAGAAACTCTCTAAACTACTGATATTACTCACATATTTGGCAAGATCGCCATCGAATGTCAATCATTGCGGCTGCGACAACCGCCCGCGCCCAATGCAGAGCGATCACGAAATCGCGGGCCACGGCATGCGAAAGCCCGGATCTGTCCGGCTCCCGCATCCTCGCAAGCGGTCAGTGCCCCCCGCCGCCTCCGGCAGCCGCCTTCGGCGGCTTGCGCAGGAACAGCGAGAGCACGACCAGGCTGGCGAAGATCATCGTCAGGCCGAGGAAGACGTCGCCGAAGGCCATGATGAGCGCCTGCTTGTGGACGCGCTGGTTGAGCAGCGACAGCGCCATCTTCTGCGCCGCGTCACCGTAGTCGCCGAAGCGCTGCATCGTATTGGCGAGAGCTTCTTCCGCCACGCCGCGCCCGGCCACGACCATCTCGTGCAGCCGCGTGATGTGCAGGTCGGTGCGGGTATTCAGCATGGTGTTGATCACCGCCAGCCCGACGGCACCGCCGAGATTGCGGGTGAGGTTGTAGAGGCCCGAGGCGTTCTTGAGCTGCTGCGGCGGCAGCGTCCCCAGTGCGATGTTGTTGATCGGGACCATGCACAGCATCAGCGAGACGCCGCGCAGGATCTGGGGCACGAGAAGCTCGTGGAAATCCCAGTCCGAGGTGATGAACGAGGCCCACCACGTCCCCAGCGCGAAGCCCGAGAATCCGATCATCATCATCACGCGCGGGTCGAGCTTGGCCGAGAGCCGGCCGGCGATCGGCGCCGTCAGGAACATGCACAGGCCGGTGACGAACATGGTCTCGCCGATCATCAGCGCGTCATAGCCGCGGATGCGCCCGAGATAGACCGGGTAGAGATAGGTCAGCCCGTACAGGCCGATGCCCATGCAGAACGAGAACAGCGAGCCGAATGCGAAGTTGCGGTTCCTGAAGGCGTAGAGATCGACGAGCGGATCGTCGCGCGTCAGCGCCCGCCAGAAGAACAGCACCGCGCCGAAGACCATGACGACCGAGAAGAACACGATCTCATGGCTCTGGAACCAATCGAGCCGCGTCCCCTCCTCCAGCACATATTCGAGGCTGCCGAGGAACGCGGCCATGCCGGCAAGGCCGAGCCAGTCGAAGCGCTTGATCAGGCTGTGGTCGGGCTTGTCGAAATCGATCAGCGTCCAGGCCGCGATCGTCACGCCGATGCCGGGCACGACGTTGACGAGGAAGAGCCAGTGCCAGGAGAAGGCATGGCTGAGATAGCCGCCGACCGTCGGGCCGATCGTCGGCGCCAGCGTCGCCACGAGGCCGATCAGCGGGGAGACGATCGGGCGCTTTGCCGGCGGGAAGATTGTGAAGGCCGCGGCGAAGACGCCGGGGATCATGCCGCCGCCGATGAAGCCCTGCACGGCGCGCCACAGGATCATCTCGTTGATCGACGACGACATCGCGCAGAGCACGCTGGAGATCGTGAACCCGGCAGCCGCGATCGAGAAGAAGACGCGCGTCGACAGCGCCCGGCTGAGATAGCCGGACAGCGGGATCATGATCACTTCCGCGATCAGATAGGCCGTCTGCACCCAGGCGATCTCGTCGGCGGAGGCCGACAGGCCAGCCTGGATCTCCGCCAGCGAAGCCGAGACGATCTGGATGTCGAGGATCGCCATGAACATGCCGAAGACCATCGCCATGAAGGCGAAGATCCGGCGGAGCGGGATGGCGTCCGGGGCCGGCGGAGCTCCCGCCGGCGCGTTTACGGTCGCGGTGGCCATGACGGCCTCCTCGATTGAGGGTCAGCGCTGGCTGGCGGGGCGCGGGTCGATCGACACGATGACCGACATGCCTGGGCGCAGCACATGCTGGCCGGTCGATTCCTTGTCGAGCGCGATGCGCACCGGCACACGCTGCACGATCTTGGTGAAGTTGCCGGTCGCGTTGTCGGGCGGCAGCAGCGTGAAGACCGAGCCCGTGCCGCCGGCGATGCCGCTGACAGTGCCGTGGAAGACCTTGCCGGGCATGGCATCGACGGTGATGCTCGCCTTGTCGCCGACCTTCAGCGGCTTGACCTGCGTCTCCTTGAAGTTCGCATCGACATAGACCTGGTCGAGCGGCACGATCGACATCAGGCGCTTGCCGGCGCTGACGAGGTCGCCGAGCTGCAGATTGGTGTTGGCGACGACGCCATCGATCGGCGCCGCGATCTTCGTGAAGGAGAGATCGCGCTCAGCCTTCTGCTCGGCCACCTTGAGCTCGTCGATCTGCCGGGCGGCCTCGACGCGCTGCGCCTCCAGCACCCTGATATTGGCCTGCGCCTGCACGACGCCGGCCTTGGCGCTCGCGACAGAGGCGACGGCCTGGTCGCGCGCCGCGGTCGCGGCGTCCAGCGTGGCCTGCGAGCCATAGGATTTCGCAGCAAGGCTGTTGGCGCGCTCGAAATCGGCGGCCGTACGGGTCACCGCCGCCTCGGCGGAATTCTGCTGGGCCTGGGCCTGGGCAAGAGCAGCACGCGCGGCCTCGACCTGGCTGTCGATGCGCGCGAGCGTAGCCTGCGCCGTGGCCGTCTTGGCCCGCGCGCTTTCGAGCGCGATCCGCCAGTCGCCATCATCGAGCGCAGCCAGCGGCTGGCCGGCCTTGACCTCCTGGTTCTGCACCACGGAGACGGTCGCGATATTCGCAGCGAGCTTGGCCGAGATCGTCGCCATCTCCGCCCCGACATAGGCGTCGTCGGTCGAGACGATGAAGCGGCCATTGCGCCACCAGTCGATGCCGTACCAGAGGCCGGCGCCGACGACGGCGGTCGCCGCTGCCATCATGATGCCGCGCTTCAGCGGGCTCTTGCCGCCCTTGGCCTTGTCGGACGGCGGCGCCGGAGGAGCCTCGCGGGCCGGAGCCTCGCGTGCCTCGCGGGCGGTCGCCGGCTCGGCCGGCTGGGCGGTCTCGGCCGTGGCGTCGACCAGCTTCAACCGGTCACGTCGCGTTTCGGATGCGGTATCAGCAGACATTGTGCGTCCTGCATGTCAATTCGAACCACTCGGTTCGATTGCGCTTGAAATAGCGCGGAGGATGATGCATATCAAGTCAAATCGAACCGGTTGGTTCGATTCTTTTTTCGCAGTAGCCATGCAGGGTCCGCAGATCGGACCGGAAGATGATGTCGGACACCTCTGAAATCCCGGTAAAGACGGGGCCGCGGAATCGCCGGATCGCCGGCACCGACCCCGATAAGCGCCGCCAGATCCTGGACGGCGCCCTTCAGGTCTTCACGTCGCGCGGCTTCGACGCAGCGAGCATGAGCGACATCGCGGCGGCCGCCAATGTTTCGAAAGGCACGCTCTACGTCTATTTCGAGGACAAGGAGCACCTGTTCGTCGCGCTCATCCAGCGCGAGCGGGAAACCCAGAAACGCGGCGCGATCGAGGCCCTGAACGAGGATTCCGATCCCGTGCGCGCGCTGACCAATTTCGGGCGCTGCATCGTGCGCATGATCAACAGCGAACTGGCCGTCAGCGCGCATCGCGTCGTCATCGGCGTCGCCGAGCGCATGCCCGATCTCGGGCGCGAGTTTTACGAAAACGGCCCGATGCTCGGTTCGCGGCTGATTGCGCGCTATCTCGATCGCATGGTGGCCGAGGGCAAGCTCGCGATCGACGACACCTATCTGGCGGCAGTCCAGTTCCTCGACCTCTGCCAGTCGACTCTGACGCGGCCACGCCTGTTCAACGCGGTGCGCACACAACCGAGCGACGAGGAGATCCAGCGTGTCGTCGGCGAGGCGATCGCGATGTTCATGGCGCGCTATGCGCGTGCGACCGGCGCGGAGCCGGCCGCAAGCCGCTGACGCCCTATTTAATGGCCT
>NZ_JBIWYK010000176.1:0-6240 GCF_044752385.1 Allobosea sp. CER48
CCTGACGCATACGGCCGCGGCGCGTCAGCTCCGGCGCGCCGCCCGCCACAGGATCCACTGCCGGCGCCAGGCCGGCAGAGCGATGATGGTGCGGTAGGGATCGTAGCTCCTCACCTCCATCCGCCTGAGATAGGGCTCGACCAGCGCGAGCGGCAGGAAGGCCGGCTTCAGCGCCGGCGGAATCGTCTCGCTCAGGCCCGTCAGCTTCTTCAGGTGACCGCGGGCGATCTCCCGCAGCTCTTTCAGCGTATAAAGCACGCCCGGTCCGCCGCGCCCGCGCACGATATCGTCGCGCGTCACGCCGTTGCGGGCGAGGATGTCGGCCGGC
Source organism: Allobosea sp. CER48 (assembly GCF_044752385.1). Taxonomy (NCBI): domain Bacteria; kingdom Pseudomonadati; phylum Pseudomonadota; class Alphaproteobacteria; order Hyphomicrobiales; family Alloboseaceae; genus Allobosea; species Allobosea sp. CER48. Next base: position 329 of record NZ_JBIWYK010000176.1, read on the forward strand.
AGGTAGACCTGCCCCTCGGCGGCATGCCAGGGAAAGGCACGCATCAGGCCGGCCAGCGCATAGGCGACGCCGGCATGGCCGCAGGCCGTCGCCCCGCCCGGGTCGCGCCCCCCTGCGAGAATGAGACAGGCAAGCCTGATCACCGCGCTCGCGGTCTCGCCGGCATAGCCCTCCAGATCGCGCAGCGAAGGCATCGGGTCGTCGTAGAGGTCGAAGATGCGGGCATCGATCAATGCGGTCAGCGGCGCGATCGGCAGGCGGTAGCGCCGGATCGTGTCGAGCAGCGCCGCGGCGACCGGGTGTGCCTGCGTCTCGCCGCCCGCCTGGCCTTCCAGAACGTCACGCCACCATTGCAGCCGCACCTCGCCCGGCAGCGGCTCGCTGACCAGCGCCCGCACCCGCGCGATCTCGAGGCTGAACGCATAGAGGGCGTAGAGGGCGGCCCGGCGGTCCTCGGGTGCATAAAGGCCGGCGATGTAGCGATCCTGGTCCTGCTCGCGCACGAGCGTCGCGCAGTGGGCATAGGCCTCCGGCAGGCGCGCCGGCGCGATGTCCCTGCGATCGTCGGTTTCGGTCTGCGGCATCATCCCGCCTCGGCCTGTCATCATCCGGCCGCTTCAATGTAGGGCAAGTGCCCTACTCCCGCTACGCATCGCCGGCATGGTCGGCTTGCCGGGATTTCACTCAATCGCGATCAGCGCCGCCGCCACACGGCGGTCCTCGCCGACGAGGACGTTGTACGTGCGCGCCGCTGCGCCGGTCGCCATGCCCTCGACAGTGATCCCCGCCTGCCTCAGCGGATCACGCAGAGCGGGCGGAATAAAGGCGATGTCGGCCCCGGTCCCGATCAGCAGGAAGTCGATGCCGTCGGCCTCGTCCAGCACCGGCTGCAGGCTCTCGATCGTCACCTCCGCGAAGCGCGACACCGGCCAGATGCGGATGCCGGCCGGGGTGGCGATGATCGAACCCTTGTGGCTCATCTCCGCGAAACGGAAGCCGCCCGCGCCGATCGCGTCGAGCGGAAACCGGCCGGGAATGAATCCGTCGAAACGCGGCATGCAGCCGCTCAGGCCTTCGCCTTGGCGGCCGAGGCCTTGGCGCGCGCGGCCTCCTGCGCCTCCTCGCGGGCGCCGGCCGAGCGCACGTCCATGTAGAGCAGCACCGGCGTCGAGATGAACATCGCCGAATAGGTGCAGACCACCACGCCGAACAGCATGACGAGCGCGAAGCCCTCGATGGCCGAGCCGCCGAACAGCACGAGCGCCAGCAGCGACAGGAAGGTGGTCGTCGCCGTCATGGCCGTGCGCGACAGGGTCGAGTTGACCGAGAGGTCGAGCAGCTCGGCCACGGGCATGGTCTTGTAGCGGCGCAGCAGTTCGCGCGTGCGGTCGAACACCACGACCGTTTCGTTCAGCGAGTAGCCGACGATCGTCAGGATCGCGGCGATCGAGGTCAGGTTGAATTCGAGCTGCGTGATCAGGAAGAAGCCGATGGTCAGCACGATGTCGTGCAGCGTGCCGAGGATTGCGCCGATCGCCAGCGGCATCTCGAAGCGGAACCAGAGATAGATCAGCACGCCGACGATCGCGAGCACGACGCCGAGCGTGCCGGCCTGCACGAGCTCGCCCGAGACGCGCGGACCGACCGTCTCGACGCGCCGGAACTCGTACTGCGAGGCGAAGGCGTCGCGCGCCTTCACCACGACCGCCTGCTGCGCGGTCTCGCCGCCCGGCTGCATGCCGAAGCGCATCAACACTTCACCGCCGGAGCCGAACTCCTGCACTTCGGCCTCGCCGAAGCCGAGCCCGTTGGCCGTATGGCGGATCTGGGCAATGTCGACGGCACCCGCCTTCGACTGCATTTCGATCAGCGTGCCGCCCTTGAAGTCGATGCCGAAATTCAGGCCGACGGTCAGGAACAGGGTGATCACGAGGATCGAATAGGCGGCCGACAGCGGGTAGCTGAAGCGGCGGAACCAGACGAACTTGAACTTGGTGTTGTCGGGAACGATACGAAGGAGGCGCATGCGCATGGCCAATCTCCTGAGGGGTTGGCAGCGTCAGAACGGAAGGTGCTTGGGCTTGGCCCAGCGATACCAGAGCGCGATCAGCATCCGGGTCAGCGTCACCGCCGTGATGACGGTGGTCAGGATGCCCAGGATGAAGACGACGGCGAAGCCGCGCACGGGGCCGGAGCCCAGCGAGAACAGCGCGACCGCCGCGATCAGCATGGTGACGTTCGAGTCGATGATCGTGGCGAAGGCGCGCTGGAAGCCGGCTTCGAGAGCCGAGACGAGGCTGCGGCCCTGGTGCTCCTCCTCACGCATGCGTTCGTAGATCAGCACGTTCGAATCGACCGCGGTGCCGATGGTCAGCACGATGCCCGCGATGCCCGGCAGCGTCATCGTCGCCCCGAGGAAGGACATCAGGCCGAAGATCAGGCCGACATGGACGACCAGCGCGATACTCGCGATCAGGCCGAAGATGCCGTAGGTCGCCAGCATGTAGAGCACCACCAGCACGGTGGCGATCAGGGTCGCCATCTTGCCGGCGCGGATCGAGTCGGCGCCGAGGCCGGGGCCGACGGTGCGCTCCTCGACGATGGTCATCTTGGCGGGCAGCGCGCCGGCGCGCAGCAGGATCGAGAGATTGTTGACCTGCTCGACCGTGAAGTTGCCGGAAATCTGGCCGGAGCCGCCCGTGATCGGCGACTGGATCACCGGCGAGGAGATCACCTTGTTGTCGAGCACGATCGCCAGCGGGCGGCCGAGATTCTCGGTGGTGATCTGGCCGAAGCGCTGGGCGCCGCGGATGTTGAAGCGGAAGTTCACGATCGGCTGGCCGCTGCGCGAATCGAAGGCGGGCTGCGCATCGATCAGGTCGGCGCCATCGACGGAAGGCTGACGAAGCACGGGGACAGTCTGCCCGCCGGCATCCTGCGAGGGCAGCATGTCGACATCGCTGCTGTTGGCATCGCCGACGAGGCGGAATTCGAGCTTGGCGGTATCGCCGAGGATCTGCTTCAGGCGCTGCGGGTCCTGCAGGCCCGGCACCTGCACCAGGATGCGGTCGAGACCCTGGCGCTGGATGTTCGGCTCGGTGGTGCCGAGCGCGTCGACGCGGCGGCGCAGGACTTCCATCGCCTGTTCGACGGCGCGGCGGATGCGCTCGTTCGAGCCGGCTTCCGTCACGGTCAGCTGGACCAGCCCGTCGGGCTGCTCGGCGACGTTGATCGACTGGTTCCCCGAGGGGCCGAAGGCGCCGAGCGTGCCGATCGGCTGGGCGAGCTCGCGCAGCTTCGGCATGACGCGGGCGCGCTCGGCCGCATCGGGGACGCGCATCTGGACGCCGCGCGTCGTGGTCTGGATGCCGCCCTGGATGCTGACGCGCTCCTCCCGCAGGATGCGGCGGACGTCGTCGCGCAGCTGGGTCACCTGGCTGCGCACCAGCTCCGCCCGGTCGATCTCGAGCAGGACGTGTGAGCCGCCCTGCAGGTCGAGGCCGAGCACCACCGCATGGATCGGCAGGAAGGCCCGCGGTATCCAGGATGGGGCGTTGGTTTCGATGGCCTTGCGCGTCTCAGGCGAGAACAGGTTCGGCACGGCGAGCCCGCAGCCGACAAACAGCACGAGCAGGACGAGAATGACCTTGCGGGCCTGGAGACGAAGCATCTGTGGGGGCAGCCTTGTTGCCGTGCCCGGGTACCCGCGTCGGGTGCCCGGGCCGCCGCGTTCTTAGTTCTTGACCGGCTCGCTCTTCGAGCGGACGTCCTGGATCATACCGCGCACGATGCGCACGCGCACGCCGTCGGCGATCTCAGCTTCCAGTTCGCCGTCATCGACGACCTTCGAGACCTTCGCGATCAGGCCGCCCGAGGTCACGATCGTGTCGCCGCGGCGCACGTTCTTGATCATCTCCTGGTGGGTCTTCGCCCGGCGCTGCTGCGGCCGGATGATCAGGAACCACATGATGACGAAGATCAGCAGGAACGGCACGAGCTGGATCAGCATGTCGGCGCCGCCACCGGCTCCTGTCGCCTGGGCGAAAGCGGGGGTGATCACTGAAGAACTCCTCTCTAGCGGCGGCACGGAAGGCCGCCGGCCGCAGGACGCGGCAAAGGCATCGCCCGGCCAAAAATCGGGCGGACTATAGCCAGCAACGCCGTGAAATCAATCGGACACGCCCGGTTCCCCACGCGCGTCCCTCACCTATGGGCTTGCTGCCATTCGCGCAATGCCCCTTGCGCTCGATCCACGACGCGGTTTAGCTAGCCGCGATAACCGTACCGGACGGTACGGTACGGTTCATCAGGACGCAACGAAGGCGCACAGCCATGACCTCGACCGAAACCGCCCCGGACCAGACCCTCGCGACGCTGCTGCGGATCGCCGACGCGCTCGAGCGCATCGCCCCTCCCCGGCGCAAGGCCGCGGACCTCAAGGCGGCCGACGCCTTCGTCTGGCAGGCGACGGGCTCGGAACTCGTGCCGGTGCCGAAGGTCAACCGCGTCGCCCTCTCGCTTCTGCGCGGCGTCGACCGCGTCCGCGACACGCTGGCCGAGAATACCGAGCGCTTCGCCAAGGGCCTGCCGGCCAACAATGTGCTGCTCTGGGGCGCCCGCGGCATGGGCAAGTCCTCGCTGGTCAAGGCGGTGCACGCGGACACCAACCTGCATCTCGCCCAGGGGGCGCTGCCGCTGAAGCTGATCGAAATCCACCGCGAGGATATCGAGAGCCTTCCTGCCCTGATGAGCCAGTTGCGCAGCGACCCGCATCGCGCCATCGTCTTCTGCGACGATCTGTCCTTCGACAGCGACGACACCTCCTACAAATCCTTGAAGGCGGTGCTCGATGGCGGCGTCGAGGGGCGGCCGGACAATGTCGTGTTCTACGCCACCTCGAATCGCCGGCACCTGCTGCCGCGCGACATGATGGACAACGAGCGCTCGACCTCGATCAACCCTGGCGAGGCCATCGAGGAGAAGGTCTCGCTATCCGATCGTTTCGGCCTCTGGCTCGGCTTCCACAAATGCAGCCAGGACGAGTATCTCGAGATGATCAATGGCTATGTCGGCCATTTCGGCCTGCCCATAGCTCCCGAGGAGCTGCGTCGCGACGCCCTCGAATGGGCGACGACCCGCGGATCGCGCTCCGGCCGCACCGCCTGGCAATACATCCAGGATCTGGCCGGCCGGCTCGGCAAGCGGCTGGAAGGCTGAACGGCACGTCATTCCCGGGCGAAGCGAGGCTCCGCCCCGCGAATCTCTTCGCGAAAGAAGAGCCCTCGCCTGCTGGGATGCTCGGGCCGAGGCCGACCATGACGCCATTCGAACTGGCAAACGAAAACGGGGCGGCCCTTCCTGGGGCCGCCCCGTCCCTTTTTCGATCGGGAGGGTCTCGCGAACCGATCGAATCTCGGAACCTGGTCGCCGCGAACGCGGCTCAGTTGTTGAGATAGGGTGTCGGGTCTACCGGCGACGAACCCTTGCGCAGCTCGAAATGGAGCTGGGGCGAGGAAACGTTGCCGGACTGGCCGGAACTCGCCACCACCTGGCCGCGCTTGACCGTATCGCCGCGCTTCACCTTGAGCTCGCCGTTATGGGCATAGGCGGAGACGTAGCCGTTCGGGTGGCGGATCAGGACGAGGTTGCCGTAGCCTTTCAGCTCGCTGCCGGCATAGGCGACCGTGCCGCCCTCCGCCGCCTTGACCGGCGTACCCTCGGGAACCGCGATATTGATGCCCTCGTTGCCGCCCTTGCTGTAGCCGGCGATGACCCGGCCGCGAGCCGGCCAGCGGAAATCGGCCTTGTCGCCCGAGGATGCATCCTCTTCCTGCTTCGGCAGGCTGGCGGTGGTCTTCGGCTCGGGCGCGGGGTCGGCCTTCGGGATGGCGGTCGGCCTGGGCTCGACAGCC
>NZ_JBIWYK010000177.1:0-6239 GCF_044752385.1 Allobosea sp. CER48
GTGCCGGTCTGGCAGGACGGAAATCGCCTGGCATTCCGCGCGCCGCAGCGCTTCCACGGCTTCTTCAAGAGCCTGTCCCTGCCGCTCGTCCACAGCAAGCTGAACGCAACGCTGAGCTGCCACGGATAAGCGCGCGACCTTCCCTCGACGAGACAGCCGCAACTGCCCGGCATCGTAACCGCCGCGCCACGCAAAAGCTTTCGTTAACATTCGTGGCCGGGTTCAGTCAAAAGTAAGGTTAGCCGTTAGGGTTAAGGGTCATTTAAGAAATCTCTGCCAAGGTCCTTTCCGTTGGTAACTCGCGCGGGCTGCGTTCTTGCGCCGCGCAAACGCGAAGGACTCTGCCATGGGCAGCCTGAAAACTCTCGCGCTGGCGGGCGGCCTGGCGCTCGGCGCATCCGTCGCGGCGCAGGCAGCCGATCTCGCCTACGCGCCTCCGCCTCCCCCGCCCGAACCACTCGGGCTGAAGGGCACGATTTCCAGCGGCTTCTATCTGCGTGGCGATATCGGCGTCGGCATCCAGAGCGTCGGCAAGTATTATCAGGAAGACGTCGTCGCCTTCGGCGGCAGCTTCTTCGGCAAGACCGACAACTCGGCCTTCTTCGCCGGGCTCGGCGTCGGTTACCGCTTCAACAACTGGCTCCGCTTCGACGTCACCGGCGAGTATCGCGGCTCGACCTCGATCGGGGTGAACGACATCGTCTTCAACCCCTTCATCAACCAGAACCAGACCAACACCTACAAGGGCAACATGTCCTCGTTGGTGACCCTGTTCAACGGCTACATCGATCTGGGCACCTGGAACTGCCTGACGCCCTATATCGGCGCCGGCATCGGCTTTGCGCAGAACCGGATCAGCGGCCTGACCGACCAGGGCTCGGTCGCCGGCTTCCCGACGCTCGGCTATGCGAGCAACGGCACCGACACCAACCTCGCCTGGGCATTGATGGCCGGCGTCGGCTACGAGGTGAACAAGAACCTGACGCTCGAACTCGGCTATCGCTACCTCAACCTCGGCGACGCGAATTCGGGCCGCATCCAGAACGCGTTCCTGCCCGAGAGCTATGGTGCGCTCAAGGCGCGCGACATCGACAGCCACGACTTCCGCATCGGCATGCGCTGGAATTTCGGCGACCCGAACTGCTGCGGCACACCGGAACCCGTCGCCTACGCGCCGCCGGTCGTTCGCAAGTACTGAGACGGCCTCGGCTGCCTCAACGGGAAACGGCGCGGATCACCTCCGCGCCGTTTCCCTTTTCGCAGCTTGGTCGGCTCCGCTCAGCGCAGCAGCGACTGGCCCGTCATCTCCGCAGGCTGCTTCAGCCCCATCAGTGCCAGCAGGGTTGGCGCCATGTCGGCCAGACGGCCGTCCGCCAGCGCCTTGGCCTGCCCGCCGATCAGCATCAGCGGCACGACATTCGTGGTGTGCGCGGTATGGGGCTTGCCGGTCAAGGGATCGACCATCAGCTCGGCATTGCCGTGGTCGGCGGTGACGAGCAGCGCCCCGCCCTGCCGCTGCACTGCCTCGGCGATCGCGCCCAAACCCGCATCGACGGTTTCGACCGCCTTGATCGCAGCTGCCAGCACGCCTGTATGGCCAACCATGTCCGGGTTTGCGAAGTTGAGCACGACGAGGTCGTAGCGGTCGGATTCGATCGCCTCGACCGCCTTGGCGGTCAGCTCCGGCGCGGACATTTCCGGCTGCAGATCATAGGTCGCGACCTTGGGCGACGGCACCATCACCCTCTCCTCGCCCGCATAGGGCGTCTCCTCGCCGCCATTGAAGAAATAGGTGACGTGCGGGTATTTCTCAGTCTCTGCCATCCGGATCTGCGCGCGGCCGGCCTTGGCGACGGTCTCGCCCAGCCCGTTGGCGAGCGTCTGCGGCGGGAAGAGAACCGGCATCACCTTGTCCAGTTCGGCACTGTAGGAGGTCATGCTGACCGCCTTGGCCAGCTTCGGCACGCGCGGGCGATCGAAGCCGGTGAAATGCGTCTCCAGCACCGCATTCAGGATCTCGCGGATGCGGTCCGAGCGGAAGTTGAAGCTGAGCAGCCCGTCGCCATCCTTCATCCCGGCATAGCCGCCGATCACGGCCGGCAGGATGAACTCGTCGGTGACCTTGCCGTCATAGGCCCCCGCGATCGCCGCCTGAGCCGTCGCGAAGCCCTCGCCCTCCCCAAGCACCATGGCGCGCCAGGCCTTCTCGACACGCTCCCAGCGATTGTCGCGGTCCATCGCATAGTAGCGCCCGGAGAGGCTGGCGATGGAGGCTCCGGCGGGCAAGGCAGCCTCGAAGGACTTCACGTAATCGGCGGCCGACTGGGGCGGGGTATCGCGGCCATCGGTGAAGACATGGACCTTCACCGGGATGCCCTGCGCCGCCACGATCTTCGCGAGCGCGACCGCGTGGTCCTGATGGGCATGGACGCCGCCGGGCGAGACGAGGCCGAGCAGATGGCAGGCGCCGCCGCTCGCCTTGAGCGCCGCGACGAGGCCGGAGGCGGCAAGCGCCGCCTCGATCGAGCCGTCGACGATCGCCTGGTTGATCCGCGGCAGATCCTGCATCACCACGCGACCCGCCCCGAGATTGAGGTGGCCGACCTCCGAATTCCCCATCTGCCCCTCGGGCAGCCCGACATCGAGCCCGGAGGTGCGCAGGAAGGAATGCGGCCCCGCCGCCCAGAAGCGATCGAAATTCGGCGTCTTCGCCAGCCGGACCGCGTTGTCCTTGCTGTCGTCGCGCCAGCCCCAGCCATCGAGGATCATCAGCATCACGGGGCGAGGCGGCATCGGCTTTGACCTGTCGGCATCAGTGAAAGGTGCGTGTGCGGATATCACGCGCGACGTCGCCTATGCGAGTGCTAAGAAAGCGGCGGAACCGCGGCGAAGCCCCGATGGGAGGCAGCGATGACGATCAAGGCGCTGGTTTTCGATGCCTATGGCACGCTGTTCGACGTGCAGTCGGTCGCGGGCGTCACCGACCGGGCCTTTCCCGGGCATGGCGCGGCCATCACGCAGATCTGGCGGCTGAAGCAGCTCGAATACACCTGGCTGCGTGCTCTGATGGACCGCTACGAGGATTTCTGGACCGTCACGCGCGACTCGCTCGACTTCACCTTGCGAAGCCTCGGCCTCTCGGCGCCGCCGGATCTCGTCTGGCAGATTGCCGAAGCCTATGACGCGCTGGCGCTCTACCCGGAGGCGCGCGCGGCGCTGGAAGGGCTCGCGCCCTACCGCCTCGCCATCTTCTCCAATGGCAGCCCTGCGATGCTGAAGCGCCTCGTCGCCCATGCCGGCATCGGCGAACTCCTGGAGACCGTGATCAGCGTCGACGAAATCGGCGTCTACAAGCCCGATCCGCGCGGCTACGCGCTCGTCGAAAAGCGGCTCGGGCTCCAGCGCGACGAAATCCTCTTCGTTTCCTCCAACGGCTTCGACATCGCCGGCGCCAAGGCGCATGGCTTCCATGTCGCCCGCATCGAGCGCGTGCCGGCCAGCAGGCTGCGCAGCGAGCTCGGATTGGCCGCGACGATCGATCCTGCCCTGATGTTCAAGGCGCTCAGGATGCAGCCCGAGCAGCTCGGCTTTCAGGCCGATGCGACCATTGCGGCGCTGACCGATCTCGTCTCCTATGTCGCCGCGTTGAGACAGGCCTGAAGCGCCGCCGAGGATCGTCCATGATCAAGTTTTACTACCACCCCTCGCCAAACCCGGCGAAGATAGCGCTGTTTCTCGAGGAAGCCGGCCTGTCCTACGAGATGGTGCCGGTCGATACCCGCAAGGGCGACCAGTTCAAGCCGGAATTCCTCGCCATCAATCCCAATGCAAAGACGCCGGCCCTGACCGATGGCGACGTGGCTATCTTCGATTCCAACGCGATCCTGCTCTATCTCGCCGAGAAAACCGGCCAATTCCTGCCCGAGGATACGCCGAAGGCGCGCGGCGAGATGCTGTCCTGGCTGATGTTCGTCGCCACCGGAATCGGCCCCTATTGCGGCCAGGCCGTGCATTTCAGCCGCTTCGCGCCGGAGAAGATCCCCTACGCCATCAACCGCTACTCGCGCGAGGCCGAGCGTCACTGGGGCATCATCAACGACGTGCTCGCCGGGCGTCGCTACATGCTCGGGGATACCTACACGCTCGTCGACATGTCCGTCTGGGGCTGGGCGACACGGCTTTCTTTCGCGGTGGGCGAAGCCTGGCCCGGGATGTTCCCGCACGTGAAGCGTCATCTCGACGAAATCTCGGCACGCCCCGCAGCACAGCGCGCCGTTGCGCTCAAGGATCAGTTCGCCTTCAAGACGGATTTCGATGCGGAGGCGTTCAAGTACCTGTTCCCGCAGAACGCTCACCTCAAGGCCTGAGCACGGCCGGTGGCGTGCCGTCGGGCGCGCCGTGCCGCCTGTGCATCATGCCGGCCCCGCCGGCAAAAGCGCTGGCGGCATCGGCCTTTTCGCGCCAGTGTCGCCCGCGCCCCGCTCCGAGACGCGCGGGCGCCGCCTGAATTCCGAGGGGACGGATGCCGACAGATATCGAGATCGCGCGCGGCGCGACGCTTCAGCCTATTGCTGCCATTGCAGACAGGGCGGGCATTCCCGCCGAAGCGCTCAATCCCTACGGCAAGTACATCGCCAAGATCGACACGCATGCGATCCCGGACTTGCAGGACAGGCCGGACGGCAAGCTGATCCTGGTCACTGCGATCAACCCCACGCCTGCGGGCGAAGGCAAGACCACCACCACGGTCGGCCTCGGCGACGGACTCTCGCGCATCGGCAAGCGCGTCATGATCGCGCTGCGCGAGCCTTCGCTGGGCCCCAGCTTCGGCATGAAGGGCGGCGCCGCCGGCGGCGGCCACGCGCAGGTCGTGCCGATGGAACAGATCAACCTGCATTTCACCGGCGACTTCCACGCCATCACCAGCGCCCACAACCTGCTCGCGGCGATGGTCGACAACCACGTCTACTGGGGCAATGGCCTCGAGCTCGACACGCGCTTCATCAGCTGGCGCCGCGTCATGGACATGAACGATCGCGCGCTGCGCTCGATCGTCTCCTCGCTCGGCGGCAACGGCAACGGCTTTCCGCGCGAGGACGGCTTCGACATCACCGTGGCCTCGGAGATCATGGCGATCTTCTGTCTCGCCACCGATGCCGCCGATCTCGAGGAGCGCCTGGGCCGCATCGTCGTAGGCCGGACGCGCGACAAGCGCCTGATCACCGCCGCCGACCTCAAGGCCACCGGCGCGATGAGCGTCCTGCTCAAGGACGCGCTGATGCCGAACCTCGTGCAGACGCTCGAAGGCACTCCCGCCTTCGTCCATGGCGGCCCCTTCGCCAATATCGCCCATGGCTGCAATTCGGTGATCGCGACGCGCACGGCGCTCAGGCTCGCCGACTATGTCGTCACCGAAGCCGGATTCGGCGCCGATCTGGGCGCCGAGAAGTTCTTCGACATCAAGTGCCGCAAGGCGGGGCTGAAGCCGGCCGCCGCGGTCGTCGTCGCGACCGTGCGCGCCCTGAAGATGCATGGCGGCGTCGCCAAGGACGCGCTCGGGCAGGAGAACCTCAAGGCGCTGGAAGCCGGCATGGCCAATCTCGCCCGGCATGTCGAGAACATCCGCAAGTTCGGCGTGCCTCCGATCGTCGCGATCAATCACTTCACCACCGACACGGCGGCCGAGCACGATCTCATCCGGCACTATTGCCGCAATCATCTCGGCGTCGAAGCGGTGATCTGCCGGCACTGGGCCGAGGGTGGCGCCGGCGCCGAGGAGCTTGCACGAAAGGTCGCTGCGCTCACTGACGAGGACGAGGCCGACTTCGCTCCGCTCTATCCCGACGCGATGCCGCTGCGGGAGAAGCTGGAGACGATCGCCCGCGAGATCTACGGGGCATCCGGCGTCAGCATCGACGGCAAGCTGGTCAACCGCCTCGCCGAGCTGGAAGCCGCCGGCTTCGGCGATCTGCCGATCTGCGTCGCCAAGACCCAGTACTCCTTCTCGGCCGACCCGGCGCTGCGCGGTGCCCCCGCCGGCCACATCGTGCCGATACGCGAACTCAGACTGTCGGCCGGGGCCGGCTTCCTCGTCGCGATCTGCGGGGACATCATGACGATGCCCGGCCTGCCGCGCGAACCGGCGGCCGAACGCATCCATATCGATGCGCAGGGGCGGATCGAAGGGCTGTTCTGACGGCTCCGGCGACAGCGGCCGTCACGCTGTCGTCACATGACTC
>NZ_JBIWYK010000178.1:0-6224 GCF_044752385.1 Allobosea sp. CER48
CGGAGCGGCACTCTCCGGATTCGGGACCGTTACCAGCCTTCGCGGAGCGCAGCGCCATGCTCGAAGCCTATCTGATGGAATGGGGCGGCATGATGTTGCGCTGGCTCCATGTCATCACGGCGATCGCCTGGATCGGCGCTTCCTTCTTCTTCATCCACCTCGACGCCTCGCTGAAGCCGGCGCAGGACATCCCGTCCGGCACGGGCGGACGCGCCTGGCAGGTGCATGGCGGCGGCTTTTACGAGATGCGCAAGTACATGGTCGCACCCGCCGTGATGCCGGCCGAACTGATCTGGCACAAATGGCAGAGCTACTGGACCTGGATCTCGGGCTTCTTCCTGCTGGTCTGGGTCTATTACGCCCAGTCGGAACTCTATCTGATCGACCCGGCGGTGATGCAGCTCTCGCCCTTCGCGGCCGGCGCCATCGGCATCGCCGCGCTCGTCGTCGGCTGGCTGGTCTACGACCTGATGTGCAGGTCGCCGCTGGGCAAACACGACGTCCTGCTGGGCCTCGTCGGCTTCGGCTATGTCGTCGCGGCGAGCTGGGCCTTTGCCAACGTGTTCTCGGGGCGGGGGGCGCTGATCCATACCGGCGCGCTGATGGCGACGATCATGACCGCCAACGTCTTCTTCAACATCATGCCCGGACAGCGGAAGGTGATCGCGGCGCTCGTCGCCGGCGAGAAGCCCGACCCGAAATACGGCAAGGCGGCCAAGCAGCGCTCGACGCACAACAACTACATCACCCTGCCGGTGCTGTTCCTGATGCTGTCGAACCACTACCCGGTGACCTATGCCAATTCAGCAGTGATCCCGCAGTTGGTGGCGCTGGTGATCGTCGCTGGCGCGCTGATCCGGCACTTCTTCAATGTCCGGCACGCCGACCACGGGAAATCGCCCTGGTGGTGCTGGGCGGTGGCGATCCTGGCGCTGTGGCTCGCCTTCTGGGTGGCGATGTCGTCCTCGCCCGGCGGGCGGGAGCAACTCGGCCTCAGGCCGCGCGAGCTGCCGAAGCCCGTCCTGATGGCGGGGATGACGCTGCCGCCCGCGGAGGTCTCCAACATCGTCACAGGGCGCTGCGCAATGTGTCACGCGCCGGAACCGACCTGGCCTGGCATCCAGATCGCGCCGAAAGGCGTGCTGCTGCACGAACCCGAGCAGATCGCCATCCATGCCCGCGCGATCCGCACGCAGGCCGTGATGACCCATGCGATGCCGCCGAACAATCTCTCCGGCATGACGGCGTCGGAGCGGCGGGCGCTGGCCGGCTGGCTCGCGGCGGCGCGATAACCTGACCACCGCGTCATTCGCGCGCCGGATTTCCGCTTTCTTCAGCCTGTTTGCCGCTCTCCTCACGGATGCGTGATCGCGTTCAGATTCGGTTCAGGTGCGCGCCACCATGGTCCGTGCACTGACAGGGCTGGAGACAGGATCCCAGAACGGGACCGTTCGTGCCGAGGACCTTGGGGGTCCCTTTGAGACGCGTGAATGCAAGGGGCGCCGGCTACCTGCTGGCGGCCATCGGTTTCGCTTTGGCATGGGGCATCCTGTGCTGGCCCTGGCTTTCGGGAGCGGTCACGATTCCGTTCGATGCGAAGGCCCATTTCCAGGCTCAGGTCCAGTTCCTCGCCAACGCGATCCATACGGGCCAGTCTCCCTTCTGGAATCACAACGTCTTTGCCGGCTCGCCGCAGATCGCCGATCCGCAGTCGCTGATCTTCTCGCCCGCGATCCTCCTCGCCCTGCTGTCGCCGGCGCCGAGCTTCCGCGAGGTCGACGCCTATGTGCTGGCGCATCTGCTCGCAGGCGGTCTCGCGCTGATCATGTTCTTCCGCGATCGCGGCTGGCACCCGGCCGGCGGGCTGATGGCGGCACTGGTCTTCGCCTTCGGCGCCTCGGCGGCCTGGCGCGTCCAGCATGTCGGGCAGATCGCGAGCTTTGCTTTCTTCGCCATCGCGTTCTGGCTGACGGCGCGGATGCTGCAACGGTCTTCCATCCTGTCTGGAGCCCTTGCCGGTCTGGCCGCCGGCTTGATGGTTCTCGAGCCGGACCAGGTCGCCTTGCTCGGCGGCTATGTGCTGTTCGCGATGGTGGTCGCGCACTGGATCTCAGGCGGGTGGCCCGCGCTGCGCGGCAGCCTTCTGCCTATTACGGCCGCCAGCGTCGTCGGGCTCGCCGTGATCGCCCTGCCGCTGATCTGGACCTGGCTCTTTGCCGAGGCGACGACACGGCCCGAGATCGATTTCGCGATCGCCGCCCGCGGTTCGCTGCATCCGGTCTCGCTGCTCTCGGCCTTCGTGGGTGACCTGTTCGGCGCCAAGGACCCGGCGGTCGAGTTCTGGGGGCCCTATGGCAACCCGCAGGTGCTCTACCTGTCCCAGAACATGGCGCAGGTCTATTTCGGTGCTCTGCCTTTGCTGCTGCTGCTGGCGCCCGGGCTGACTCGCGGCTGGCTCTGGGACAAGCCGGTGCGTCCGCTGACGTTGATGTTCGTCTTCATGGTGCTGTTCGCGCTTGGGCGCTACACGCCGCTGTTCCATCTCGCCTATGAGTACCTGCCCGGCGTGAAGCAGTTCCGCCGGCCGGCGGACGCGACCTTCCTGATCGGCGGACTGGCGGCGGTGCTCTCAGGCTATGTGCTTCACCGCATCCTGACGGCCGAGGAGGGCACTTCCTTCCGCCGCGATCTTCTGATCGGAGCGGGGCTGGTCCTCGGCACGATCATGCTTTCGCTCGCGATCTCGCGCGGGTGGGGTCACCTCGCCGATGCCTGGAAGCCGGTCGTCATCGCGCTGGGCTGGTTCGCGGTTGCCGGCATTGCCTTCTTTGCCCTGCAGCGCTGGCGCGGCGCGCTCGGCACGGTTGCTGCGGCCGTCCTGGTCACGGGCGTGGTTGCCGCCGATCTCGGCGCCAACAACGGCCCCAACGAATCCACTGCGCTGTCGCCCCAGATGTACGACGTGCTCGATGCCGGCACGAAGAACGACACCATCGCGTTGCTGAAGCAGCTGACGTCCCAGCCCGAGGACTCGCCGCGCCGCGACCGGGTGGAGTTGCTCGGCATGGGCTTCGAGTGGCCGAATGCCGGCATGGTCCACGGTTTCGACCATACGCTCGGCTACAATCCGCTGCGGCTGGAAGATTTCTCGGAGGCCGTCGGCACGGGCGACGGCATTGCCAAGCCGGCCGACCGCAAGTTCACGCCGCTTTTCCCGTCATATCGTTGCAGGCTCGCGAACCTGCTGGGGCTGCGCTACATCGCCTCCCCGGTCCCGATCGAGCAAGTCGATCACGCACTGCGCGAAGGCGATCTTCAGCTGATTGCCCGCACGAAGCAGGGCTACGTCTATGAGAACCCGCATGCGTTGCCGCGCGTGCAGTTCGTCGGCGGCTGGCAATTCGCCGATTTCGAGAGCATGAAGCTTTCCGGGCATTGGCCGGAAACCGATCCGCAGCAGGCGGTGCTGCTGGATGTCGAGCCGCCGGTCGCGACCCCGGAGGGGCCCGTCTCCGTGCAGGCGGACGTCAAGCTCACGCGCTACCGCAATGCCGAGGTCGAGATCGAGGTCACCACTCCGGTTGCCGGCTTCGTCGTGCTCAACGACATCTGGCATCCGTGGTGGAAGGCCGAGGTCGACGGCGCCGAGACGGAAATCCTGCGTGCCAATGTGCTGTTCCGCGCCGTGCAGGTGCCGGCGGGCACGCACAAGGTGCGCTTCAGCTTCCAGCCGCTCTGGGGCGCGATCGCCGAGCTCAAGGCACGCATCGAGCCGCAGGAGCCTGAGGACAGCCTGCCGCTGCCGCCGATGCACGACGAGCCGCAGATCGTCACCGGCCCGGCTGAGCGGCCGGCATTGGCGGGGCCGTCGGAGAGCGTGCGCAATTCGCTCGGGCTCGGCGGCAACCAAGGCCAGCCGGTCCGAAACGCCACGGCCGCCGCTCATATTCCGGGCGATATCGGCCCGCACTGATAGAAAAAGCCGCGGCTCTCGCCGCGGCTTTTCCGCATCTGCCGGATATCGAAGCCGCTGCTCAGGCGACGCCGAGCTTCTTCTGCAGGCTCGACGATGACGTCGTGTACTGGAAGGTCAGCCGCTTCTCCGGATAGACGTAGCGGTGGACCTTCTGGGCGCAGAGTGCGGCCTCGTGGAAGCCCGAAAGGATGAGCTTGAGCTTGCCCGGATAGGTGTTGATGTCGCCGACGGCGAAGATGCCGGGCACGTTCGTCTCGAACTTCTCGGTGTCGACCGGGATCAGGTTCTCATGCAGGTTCAGGCCCCAGTCGGCGATGGGGCCCAGCTTCATGGTCAGCCCGAAGAAGGGCAGCATCGTATCGCAGGCGATCTCGAAGGTCTGGTTGTCGGTGCCGCGGCAGATCGCGGCCTCGAGCTTGCCGTTCTCGCCCTTGAGGCCGGTCACCTGGCCGAGCTTCATGTCCATCTTGCCGTCGGCGACGAGGGCGCGCATCTGCTCGACAGAGTGCGGCGCCGCGCGGAAATCGTCGCGGCGGTGCATCAGCGTCACGCGGCTGGCGATGGGCTGGAGATTGAGCGTCCAGTCGAGAGCGGAATCGCCGCCGCCGACGATCAGGATGTTGCGGCCGCGGAAGGCCTCCATCTTGCGCACCGCGTAGAAGACGGCGCCGTTCTCGTAGGTCTCGATGCCGGGGATCGGCGGCTTCTTCGGCAGGAAGGAGCCGCCACCGGCGGCGATGATCACCGTCTTGGTGTCGAAGACCGTGCCCGCATCGGTGGTGACGCGGAAGCGCGGCGCCTCGGCGGTACCGATCGGCTCCAGCGTCTCGATCATCTGGTTGAGATGGAAGGTCGGCCCGAACGGCTTGATCTGCTCGAGCAGGTTGTCGACCAGCGCCTGGCCAGTGACCATCGGGAAGCCGGGGATGTCGTAGATCGGCTTCTCCGGATAAAGCTCCGCGCACTGCCCGCCCACCTTCGGCAGGATGTCGACGAGATGCGCGCGGATGTCGAGCAGTCCGAGTTCGAAGACGGTGAAAAGGCCACAAGGTCCGGCACCGATGATGACGACGTCGGTGGTGATGACTTCGTTTTCGTTGGCGGCTGCCGCTTCGCTCATGATCCTACCTTCGATCCGGTCCAAACTGTACGGTTTAACGAACTCAGACGCCGGCAGGACATGAGGCTTCGAGGGCCTGTTGGCAAGTGCAAAAACGCGGATTCAGGCTCCGGTCTCGGCGCTGAGCCCGGCAACGGCGATGCCGGCGCAGGCCGCCGCCTCGTCATTGTCCGAGGTATCGCCGGAAATTCCGATGGCGCCGAGAAGCGCGCCTTCGGGCGAGCGGATCAGCACGCCGCCGGGCACGGGAACGAGCGAGCCGCCGACGGCATGGGTCGCAGCCTCGACGAAATAGGGCCGGTCCAGCGCCATCTTGTGCAGCGCGCGCGAGCCGATGCCGAGCGCGACCGCGCCATGTGCCTTGCCGAGCGCGATCTCGCCGCGCTTGAGGCTCGTGCCGTCCTGCGCCGCGAAGGCCTTCTGCGCGCCGCGCGCATCGATAATTGTGATGGCGAGCGGCTTGAAGCCGTTGGCTTCGGCGTGGGCGAGCGCCGCCTGGAGGATGGTCTGGGCCTGGGCGAGACTGAGCATGGGGAACTCCGGTTTGCGTGGGACGTTCTTGCCAGCCGCGTGGCGAGCAGGAAAGGGCTCTGCGGACCCTTCGCGCCCAAACGATGTTCGGGTTCGGGGAAAACACCTTTTCCGCCACGGCTTGCATGCGGCGCCCCGACAGGGCTTGATAGCCACCCGAAACAAGGAGGGCATTCCATGGGTTTGTTCAGTTTCATCAAGGAAGCGGGCGCCAAGATCTTCGGTTCGGGTTCGGCCAAGGCCGCGACGGCCGATGATCTGCAGAAGGAACTGGCCGGCCACGGCCTGCCCTCGGACGTCAACATCCAGATCGACGGCGACAAGGTGAAGGTCTCCGGCAATGCGGTTTCGACCGAGCAGGCCGAGAAGATCATCCTGGCGCTCGGCAACACCACGGGCGTGGCCCAGGTCGAATCCGATCTCGCCGTCAACAAGGAGGCGCCGGCCGCGGTGTTCTACACGGTGAAGAAGGGCGACACGCTCTGGAAGATCGCCGAGGAGCATTACGGCAAGGGTCAGGGCGCCAAATACACCGAGATCGTCAAGGCCAATACGCCGCCGGTGAAGAACCCCGACCTGATCCAGCCGGGCTGGGTG
>NZ_JBIWYK010000179.1:0-6189 GCF_044752385.1 Allobosea sp. CER48
CGCTCGCATGCAGGCGCCGGAGCGTATCAGGCGCATCCGGACGCACGGCATCCGCCATGGCGAGGAAGGCGGCGAGTTCGCCGTCGACCGCGACGAAGACCGACAGGGCGGCCGCATCGGCGAGGCCTGATTGCGACGCACGAGCCCAATCCGGCAGTGATCTGTCGCCCAGCACGAGGCTGCGCGAGCCGGCGCGGACTTGTCTGCCGTCCACCATGCCTTCGAGGCCCGAGCCCCGATACTCGCGGACCTCCGCCGGCTGGGACAGCGGCAGGCCCCTGTGTCGTGCCAATGAGACCAGCGTCTCCGCCAGCACGTGGTGGGAGGCCTGTTCGAGGGAAGCCACGAGGCGAAGGATCTCGTTCGCCTCGATGCCCGGCGCTGCATCCAGCGCGACGAGCCGGGCTCCGCCTTCGGTCAGGGTCCCGGTCTTGTCGAAGATCGCGGTGCGAACCTGCCCGAGCGCCTCGATGGCCGAGCTGCCCTTCATCAGGATGCCGGAGCGGGCCGCGCGCGAGACGCCGCCGATGAAGGCGACGGGTGCGGCGAGGATCAGGGGGCAGGGCGTCGCGACCACCAGAACGGCAAGAGCGCGGATCGGATCGCCGGACAGCCACCAGGCCAGACCGGCGACGACCAGCGTCGCCGGGAGCAACAGCAGCGCGAAGCGGTCGGCCATGCGGATGAACGGGGCCTTCGCGGTCTGCGCCGCCTCGACCATGCGGACGATGCCGGCATAGGTGCTTTCATGCGCGGCCGCCGAGGCGCGGTAACGGAAGGCTTCGCCAGCATTGACGGTGCCGCTGCGCAGCGCGGCTCCCTTAGCCTTCGCCTCGGGCAGCGGCTCGCCCGTCACGGCGGCTTCGTCGAGCCGGGCCTCGGCATCGATCAGCTCGCCATCGACCGGCAGCATCTCGCCGGCCCGCACCAGCAGCTCGTCGCCGGCAACAACGTCCTCCGCGGCGATGTCGACGAGGCCATCGACGTCCTGCCGGTGGGCGACGCGCGGCGTCCGGTCCCGCAGCGCGCGCAATTCGCGCTCGGCCTTGCCGCGAGCATAGTCCTCGAGCAGGTTGCCGCCGGAATACATCATGGCGACGACGGCACCGGCCAGCGGCTCGCCCATTGCGATCGAGGCGATCATCGCGACGAGCGCGATCGCATCCACGCCCAGCCGCCCGGCCAGCATGTCGCGGACCATCGACACGGCTAGCGCCACCGCAACCGGCACGGTCGCGGCGGTCCAGATCAGATCCGGCGACCGGCTTCCGCCGAATTGGCCTGCAGCCAGCCCGGCGATGGCGCCTGCCAGCGCGATTGCGAACAGGCTCAGATGAACGACCATCTCACGCATCGGTGACGCTCCGGCTTCGCCTCCGGCCGGCTTCGATCAAGCGAAGATCACCTTCCGGAAGCGCGCGAGCGCGAAGGCGAAATATGCGATGCCGATCGCGATGATCTTGGCAATCTCCGGCCAGACCACATCGAGCCCCGCGCCGCGGTAGAGCACGCCCTGCGAGAAGGCGACGAAATGCGGCGTCGGGCTGAAGATCCGCATGATCCATTGCAGCCAGATCGGCATGCTCTCCATCGGCGTCGTCGCTCCGGACAGCAATTGCGTGACCACGAAGACCGGGATGGCCAGCAGGCCGAACTGGCCCATCGTCGTCGCCAGCGTTCCGAGCAGGATGCCCAGCGCGGCGACCGAGAAGGCGTAGATCGCCGTCCCCAGCACGAAGAGCGGGATCGAGCCTGCGATCGGGACGCCCAGGGCCCATTCAACGATGAGAATGAGCGAGGCGACCGCGGCGACCAGGATGACCAGCGCATTCGCCACCATCTTGGCCAGCATGATCTCGACCGGCGTGACCGGCATGACCAGGAGATGCTCGACCGTGCCCTGCTCGCGCTCGCGGATCAGCGCCGCGCCGGTCAGGATGATGGTCAGCAGGGTGACGTTGTTGAGCACCTGCATCACCGAGCTGAACCAGCCGGAATCGAGGTTGGGATTGAAGCGGGCCCGCACGACCAAGTTGATCGGCAGCGCGGTCGCCGTCTCGCGCCCGGCCTGTCGGTTCGCGATCTCCTGCGCGATGATCTGCTGGATGTAGACCGCGCCGTTGCCGGCCTGGGTCATCGCGGTGGCGTCGATGTTGAGTTGCAGCGCCGTCTGCCGCCCGGCCTGCAAGTCCGCCTGGAACTTCGGCGGAATTTCCAGGACGAAGACGAGGCGGCCCGAATCCATCTCGGCGTTGATCTGGTTCGCCGCGATCTGCTTCGAAACCTTGAACAGGGGCGGGTTGAAGGCATCGAGCAGCGAGCGCGAAAGCTCGGACTGGTCTTCGTCGACGATGCCGATCGTCAGGTCGCGGGCCTCGAGCTTCACACCCGTCGCGACGGTGTAGACCGCGATGGTGAAGGTGTAGGCGACCAGCACCAGCATGATCGGATCGGCGCGCAGGCTGCGCAGCTCCTTCACGACGAGGCGCAGGATGTTCTGGAGGTGGATGACGAGCGCGGCCATCTCAGGCCTCCTGCTTGCGCAAGGCGAGCTGCGCGACGACGAGGAAGAGCAGGAAGAAGAAGGCGAGCATCGCCAGGTTGGGCCAGAGCTCGGCCGCCCCCAGCCCCTTGGTGAATACGCCGACGCTCACCGGCTGATACCAGGCCGGCGGCAGGCTCATGCCGATGAGGCGGCCGCCGCCGGAGAGCGATGCGACCGGCACCATCAGGCCGGAGAAGTTGACCGCGGGGATGATCGACAGGATCGCGGTCGCAAACACGGCCGAAACCTGCGTGCGCGTGAAGCTGGAGATGAGCTGGCCGAAACCGGTCGTCGCCGACACATAGAACAGCGTCGCCAGCACCAGAACCCAGGCGGAGCCCTTGATCGGCACCCGGAAGATGAACAGCGCGATCAGGACGAGCAGCGCGAAGCTGACCATCGCGATGGCGATGTAGGGCAACTGCTTGCCGAAGAGGAATTCGAAGCGGCTGATCGGCGTCGAGCGGAAATTGGCGATCGAGCCGGTTTCCTTCTCGCGGACGACGCCGATCGCCGACATGATCGCCGGGATCAGGATCAGCATCAGCATGATCACGCTCGGCACCATCGCATTGGCGCTCTTGAAGTCCTGATTGTAGCGGAAGCGCGTCTCGATCGTGACGGGCGAGGGGGCATGGCTCGAGGCGGCGTTGGCGGCCACGAAGCCCTGGGCATATTGCGTCGCCAGGCCGGTGACGTAGCCGCGCGTCGTCTCGGCGCGAAACGGCATGGCCCCGTCGAGCCAGACCGAGAGCTCCGGCGTGCGCCCGGCCATCAGGTCGCGACCGAAGGAGGGCGGGATCTCGATCGCGAGCTGGAGCTCGCCGCTCTTCAGACGCTGGTCGAGCTCTGCCTCCGAGCGGATCGGCGGCCGCTCGTTGAAATAGCGCGAGCTGGAGAACGCCTCGACCAGCTGGCGGCTCTCCATCGTGTTGTCCTGGTCGTACGCCGCGAATTTCAGGTTCTCGACGTCGAAGGAAATGCCGAACCCGAAGGCCAGCATCAGCAGCAGCGGTCCGAAGAAGGCGAAGCTCAGCCGGATCGGGTCCCGCAGCAGCTCCATCGTCTCGCGCCGGGTGCAGGCCCAGAGCCGGCGCGGATCGAAGCGGCGGGCCGGCGCGGCCGGCTGATGCGGCGCCGCCGCCGCGGCAGCCGGGTCGGCGGGCTCGGCCGGGGCATCCTCGATGCCGGCGGCTTCCTTGAGATAGGCGATGAAGGCTTCCTCGAGCGTATCGACGCCGCGCTTCCGCACCAGCTCGTCCGGCGTGCCGACGGCGAGCACCTTGCCGGCATGCATGAAGGAGATGCGGTCGCAGCGCTCCGCCTCGTTCATGAAATGGGTCGAGAGGAAGATGGTGACGCCATCGTCGCGCGAGAGGTCGATCAGCGTGCGCCAGAAGGCGTCGCGCGCGATCGGGTCGACCCCCGAGGTCGGCTCGTCGAGGATGAGCATGGCCGGGCGGTGCAGCACCGCGACTGCGAGCTGCAGGCGCTGGCGGATGCCGAGCGGCAGGCTGTCGGGCCGCTCGTCGGCGACGGCCTCGAGGTCGAAACGGGTCAGCAGTTCCGCGATCCGGCCTGGGATCTCCGCCGACGGCAGATGATAGAGCTCGGCATGCAGCACGAGGTTCTGGCGAACCGTGAGCTCGCTGTAGAGCGAGAACGCCTGCGACATGTAGCCGACATTGCGGCGCGTCTCCATGTCGTCGGCCGCCAACGGCTGGCCGAACAACTTGGCCGTGCCTTCGCTGGCCGGCAGCAGGCCGGTCAGCATCTTCATCGTCGTCGACTTGCCGCAGCCGTTGGAGCCGAGGAAGCCGAAGATCTCGCCGCGGCCGATGCGGAAGCTGACATGGTCCACGGCGACGAAATCGCCGAAGCGGCGCGTCAGCCCCTCGGCCTCGATTGCGGGCGTCGCGTCGTCGTTCACAACGCGCGGCCGCAGCACGACCTCCTGATGCTGGGCACGCTTCGCCTCGGGCAGCAGCGCGACGAAGGCGCCCTCCAGCGTGGGCTGGCCGGCCTTTCTGCGCAGCTCCGCGGGGGTGCCGGTCGCGATCGCCTTCCCGTCGTCCATCGCCACGAGCCAGTCGAAGCGTTCCGCCTCTTCCATGTAGGCGGTGGCGACGATGACGCTCATGCCGGGGCGGCGGGCACGGATGGTGTCGATCAGATCCCAGAACTGTCCGCGGGAGAGCGGATCGACGCCGGTCGTCGGTTCGTCGAGGATCAGCAGGTCGGGGTCGTGGATCAGCGCGCAGCAGAGCGAGAGCTTCTGCTTCATGCCGCCCGAGAGCTTCGCGGCCGGCCGGGCCTCGAAGGGATCGAGCCCCGTCGCCCTGAGCAATTCGTCGATGCGGCTCCGGCGCTCGGTCGCATCCTGCCCGAAGAGGCGCGCGTGGAAGTCGATGTTCTCGAAGACCGAGAGCGTCGGGTACAGGTTGCGCCCCAGGCCCTGCGGCATATAGGCGATGCGCCCGCGCCGGGCTTCGCGCTCGGTCTTGTCGCCGAGATCGCCGCCGAGCGCGCGGACGCGCCCCCGCTGGATGGCCCTTACACCGGCAATGAGCGCCAGCAGCGTCGACTTGCCGACGCCGTCGGGGCCGATCACGCCGATCATGCGGCCGGAGGGGATATCCAGCGTCACAGCGTCGAGGGCGACGACCTTGCCGTAGCGGTGCGTGACACCCTCGAGGCTGGCTGCAGGGCCAGCCGCTTCCGTCATGGCAGCTTCACGGCAAGCGAGTCGGGCCATTTCGCAGTGGAGGAGGTGCGCACGAAGCCGAGGCCGCGCACGCCGGTCTTCACCTGCCGATGGTATTTCGCGAGCAGGTCACGATCGACCTGGAGCTTGGCGCGGAAGACCAGCTTCTCGCGCTCTTCCGCAGTCTCGACGGCCTTGGGCGTGAACTGCGCGTCGGCGGCGACGAAGCTCACCGTCGCCGGGACGACGTATTGCGGCACGGGATCGAGGATGATGCGCGCCTCGTCGCCGAGCGCGAGCTGCCCCGCCTGCGCGGCGGGCAGGTAGATCGTCATGTAGACGTCCGAGAGGTCCAGGATCGTGATCACGCGCGTGCCGGCCGAGACGACCTCGCCGGTGCGGGCGAGCTGGTACTGGACGCGCCCGCTGCGCGGCGCCAGGAGCACGAGATCGACGAGGATAGCCTTGATCTGCTCGGCATCGGCCTCGGAAGCATGGATCGCGAACTGGGCCTGGTCACGCTGCGCCTGTGCGGCGCGCAGGGCGGCATCGGCGGCGTCGGCCTTGGCCGAGCGCTGGTCATCGACCTGTTTGCTGAGATAACCCTTCGCGACCAGTTCCTTGCCGCGTTCGGCATCGGTGCGGGCGAGGATCTGGTCGCTCTTGCGCTGGGCGATCAGAGCCTCGGCTTCGGCGAGAGCCTGTCTTGCCCTGAGGACCTGCGCCTGCGCGGCACGCAGCTGCGCTTCATATTCCGGCGAGGAGATACGGGCGATCACCTGTCCGGCGGTGACCTCGTCGCCTTCCTTGACGGTGACCTCGGCCAGGCGGCCGGCATATTTCGAGGCGACATCGACCTGCGTCGCCTCGATGCGCCCGTTGGTCTTGATGATGCCCTCCGGCATCGCGTCCCCCCGCAACCTTTCGATCAGGGCCTTCA
>NZ_JBIWYK010000180.1:0-6165 GCF_044752385.1 Allobosea sp. CER48
ATTCGACGACGAGCGGGCGCGGCGTGACGGCGGCCTTCGCTGCCGGCGCGCGTGGCGGCAGCGTCGCGACGACGAGCGTGTCCTCGCGCGGCGGCTTCGGCTCGACCGCGCGCTCCTACTCCTCGCATTCCTCGTCCTGAGATGCGTCGGGTCGCCCTCCCAGCGCGCTCCGACTGGACCGCACAGGTCGAGCGGCTCGGATTCGCCTTCCACACCATCGACGGCGAGACTTACTGGGATGAAAGCGCGGCCTATGCCTTTACGCTCGAGGAGATCGAGCGCGACATCGAGGGGCCGACGGAGGCGCTCGAGCAGCTCTGCTTCGCCTTCATCGAGAGGGCGCTCGACCACGAAGAGATCCTGACCAAGCTCGCCATCCCGGCCGAGCATTGGGACTACATCCGCCGCAGCTGGCAAGGCGGCGAGCGCAACCTCTACGGACGCCTCGACCTCGCCTATGACGGGCGGGGCCCCGCCAAGCTGCTCGAATACAATGCCGACACGCCGACGGCCCTGTTCGAATCGAGCGTGGTGCAATGGGACTGGCTGGAACAGGCGATGGCGCGGGGCGCGATCCCGAAAGGCTCCGACCAGTTGAATTCGCTGCACGAGCGGCTGGTCGCCGCATTCGCGGCCCTGCGCGAGCCGTCGCCCTACCGGCTGCATCTGACCTGCGTGCAGGGCAGCGCGGAGGACAAGGGCACGGTCGACTACCTGACGGATTGCGCCGTGCAGGCCGGGCTGGATGCACGCTTCACCTATATCGAGGAGATCGGCCTGCTCTCCGATGGACGGTTCTGCGACGGCGCCAACCAGCCGATCGACACGATGTTCAAGCTCTATCCCTGGGAGTGGCTGTTCCGGGAGAGCTACGGCCAGGCGCTCGCCGGCTCGCGCTGCCAGTTCATCGAGCCGCCCTGGAAGGCATTGCTTTCCAACAAGGGGCTGCTCGCCTGCCTCTGGGAGATGGAGCCCGGCCATCCCAATCTGCTGCCGGCCTTCTTCGAGGGCGATCCTCGTTGCGCGACGCTGTCGGCTCGCCGCGTCCGGAAGCCGCTCTATTCGCGCGAGGGCGCCAATGTCACCCTGATGGAGCGCGACAAGGTGCTCGACAGCGACGATGGACCCTATGGCGCCGAAGGACACATCCTGCAGGATGCCGCACTCAATCTCTTCTCCCGTGACGGCAACTATGCCGTGCTCGGCTCCTGGCTCGTCGCCTCGCAGGCCTGCGGCCTCTGCGTCCGTGAAGACGCCTCGCCCATCACCAAGAACACGTCGCGGTTCCTGCCGCACTACATCGAGCCTTGAGGCACATGACCGCGTCGTGAAGTGTTGCTAGCCTTGGGGTCCTGACGCCTGTCGAAAGAGCCTGCCATGCCTGCCACAGCTTCCACCCCCCGCGGCCTCGACCATCTCGTCATCGGTGTGCGCGACCTCGATGCCGCCGGCGCCTTCTATGAAAAGCTCGGCTTCCGCGTCGGTGCCCGCAACCGCCATCCCTGGGGCACCGAGAATCGGATTGTCCAGTTTCCCGGTTCCTTCCTGGAATTGGTGACCGTGGGGGACGAGGGGGCGATTCCCGCCCATGGCGAGCGTCGATTTTCCTTCGGTGCCTTCGTCCGCGATGCGCTGGCGCAGCAGGGCGAGGGGCTGTCGATGCTGGTTCTGGAAAGCGCCAACGCCAAGGCCGATGCAACTGCGTTCCAGGCAGCGGGTATCGGCGACTTCGAGCCGTTCTTCTTCGAGCGGCAGGGGAAGCGGCCCGACGGCACGCAGGTGCGGGTCGCCTTCGAGCTCGCCTTTGCCGCCGATTCGCGCGCGCCGGAATGCGGCTTCTTCGTCTGCCAGCAACTGGAGCCGCAGAATTTCTGGAATCCCGATTTCCAGCAGCACCCGAACGGCGCGAGCGCGTTGACCTCGGCCGTGATGCTCGCCGAGGAACCGGCCGTACACCGCGCCTTCCTGGCGACCTTCAGCGGCGGTGCCGAGGTGCTGGAAGGCAACGAGGATTACGTCCTTGCCTTGCCGCGCGGGCGGATCGACGTGCTCGACCCCGAGGCGGCCCAGGGTGCCTACAGCGTCGAGCCCGACACGACGCCGGCCCGCTTCCTCGGGTTCTGTGTCGCGGTGCCGGATCTCGATGCGGTGGAGAAGCGGCTGACCGCAGCCGAGATACCGTTCCAGCGCGGCGAGGAGCGTCTCTTCGTCGAGCCTGAGCACGCCTATGGCTGCATGATCGCCTTCGAGCAGGGCTGAGCAGCGAGGGGCAAGCCGCGCCGGCAAAGCGACGGCGCGGCTCAGGATGTCCGGTATCAGGCTTTCGTTTCAGTCGGCGGCAGCGAAGCGAGCAGGCCGATCAGTGCGCGATCGTGCAGCACGACCATGCGTTCCTTCGGTTTCAGCCAGATCGCTGCATCGTCGACGGTCTCGGCATCGACGAGCTTGGCCTGCGCCACGGCCCGGTCGGGTTCGATCTCGCCGCGCCGGCGCACCTGGCCGTAGGGCAGCATCAATTCATGGGCGTGCCGCAATTCCGGATCGGCATGGAGCGCCTTGATCGCGTCGGCATCGTCGAAGCCGGCCTTCTCGAACTCCGCCTGCAGCTCGTTGGCGCGGAGCGCGATCGCGGGCGGAGCGCCTTCCTCCGGCGTCAGCAGCAGCTTGTGGCGCTTCAGCCAGAGGCCGATCGCGAGCTGGCCTGATGCCCAGGATAGCGGGATCGCCAGAACGAGACCGACGATCGTCGGCGACATCCAGGCGAAGAGCGATGTCGCGATCATGAAGGCCGAGAGGCCGGTCACCAGGCCGAGCACCGTATGGGTCCGGTGACGGCGAATGATGTCCTTCAGCGGGATCGAGCCGTCGTCGCGGCGCTGCGGATTCCAGCCGGTGTCACGCCCCAGCAGGATCTGGAAGACCGAGCCGGACTGGATCAGCATCATGATCGGCGCGAAGAAGGCCGAGAACAGCACTTCGATCAGCGCCGAAAGCACGAGGCGGACAGCGCCGCCACCGGCGCGCCGCAGCTTGTTGTTGAACAGCGTGAGCAGGAGGCCGAAAAGCTTCGGCGCGAGCAGGATCGCCATGGTCATCGCGAACAGGCGCAAGGCGCGCTCGGGGTCGAACCGCGGCCAGACCGGGAAGAGCGTGAATTCCTGCGTGAAGTACTCGGGCCGGGCGTAATTGACCTGCAGCACGATCAGGATACCGACGACCAGCTGCATCAGCCAGAACGGCGAGGCGAGATAGCCCATGATGCCGGTCGCGAAGTGCTGCCGCGTTGCGAGGACGAAACCCTTGGCGCCCATGATGCGCGAATGCTGGAGGTTGCCCTGGCACCAGCGCCGGTCGCGCACGGAGATGTCGATCAGCGAAGGCGGGCTTTCCTCGTAGGAGCCCGTCAGGTCCGGCAGCATGTAGACCGACCAGCCGGCGCGGCGGATCAGCGCCGCCTCGACGAAGTCATGGCTCAGCACATGGCCGCCGAAGGGCGGCTTGCCCTTGAGGTCGGGCAGGCCGCAATGATCGGCAAAGGCCTTCGTGCGGATGATCGCGTTGTGGCCCCAGTAGTTGCCGTCGCGGCCGGACCACATGGCGAGCCCGGTGGCGATGACCGGGCCATAGACCCGCGCCGCGAACTGCTGCAGCCGCGCGAAGAAGGTGTTGCGGTTGATGATCAGCGGCAGCGACTGGATGATGCCGGCATCGGGGTCGGCCTCCATCGCGGCGGCGAGGCGCACGATGCAGGTTCCCGTCATCAGGCTGTCGGCGTCGAGCACGACCATGTGCTCGTAGAGGCCGCCCCAGCGCGTGACGAAGTCGGCGATGTTGCCGGCCTTGCGGTGGTGGTTCTTCGGGCGGTGGCGGTAATAGACCCGCGAATTGGGCCCCAGCCGCTGGCGGAGTGCCAGGAAGGCGCGTTCTTCCGCAACCCAGACATCCGGGTTCGTCGTGTCCGAGACGATGAAATAGTCGAAATGGTCGCCGAGTCCGGTCGCCTCGACCGATTCACGGATGGCGGCGACGGCCGCGAAGATGCGCGCCGAAGACTCGTTGTAGATCGGCATCACGACGACGGTGCGGTGCCTGAGGCTTTCGGCCCGCTCCGCCCTTCCGGCGCCGAACAGCACGCCGAAGAAGCCGAGCAGGGCACTCGTGAAGGCAAGCGCGATCCACGAGAAGTTGATCGTGAACAGCACCAGCAAGGCGTACTGCAGCGAGGTCGTGCGGCTGACCGACACGACATTGTACATTTCCCAGGCGCCGAAGGCGGTCAGCGCGAAGCCGCCGCCGAAAACGAACAGCCGCTTCAGCCACGGCGTCGTCC
Organism: Allobosea sp. CER48; assembly: GCF_044752385.1. NCBI lineage: Bacteria > Pseudomonadati > Pseudomonadota > Alphaproteobacteria > Hyphomicrobiales > Alloboseaceae > Allobosea > Allobosea sp. CER48. Next base: position 4,331 of record NZ_JBIWYK010000180.1, read on the forward strand.
AGTTGCGCGGCGCGGCCGGCGTGCGCCGTTCCGAGGCGTTCCAGCTCCGGAACGACTGCACCGGCATGATCAGCCGGTCTTCGGGCGGCGTCGCCGGCTCGTGCGCAGGGTTGAAGCTGCTGCGTGCCTCTACTTCCGCTACGTCCTGGCGGGTGGCGGTCACCACGTCCATCGATTCAACCATGTTTCGGAGACGGGTTGCCCGCCCGCCTGCAGGACGAGCCTGAGCTCGGAAAGCGCATCATTGCCGGGATCGACCTCGAAGCCGACGCGCATCATCTTGCGCTCCGGATAGGGCCAGAGACGGACGCCGTGGACCGCGCCGGGCTGCGCCGTCACGGTCGCCCGCGTCGCGGCGATCAGCGCCGCATCCGACAGCCGGTCGCCGGTGAATTCGACGATGAAGCGGCGGCGACGGCCCTGCGAGCCCTTGCCCTGGCGGGTGCGGGTTGCGATCGCCAGCGGCGGCCGTTCCGGTGGCTGCCAGCACCAGGCCTGCCGGTAGCTGATCGAGGTTTCGCTGCCCGCGGCCAAGGGCTGCCGAGGGCGCCAGTATGTGATGATGTTCTTGTTCGGCTCAGCATCGCTGGGGATCTCGATCAGCTGGACCGAGCCGGCGCCCCAGTCCGCCAGCGGCTCGTTCCAGACGCTCGGCCGGAGCTCGAAACGCTGGTCGTCATCCTGGAAGGCGGAGGGGTCGCGCTCGCGCTGGACCAGGCCGAAGCCTTTCGGGTTCTCGTCGACGAAGGAGGAGACCTGCAGCGTGGCGGGATTGTTAACCGGCCGATAGATCCACTCGCCGCTGCCCGACCACATCTGCACGCCGGACACCTCGCCAATCGACGGCCTGACGTCGTCGAAGGTGCGCCGGCTCTGCGGCCCGGAGAGGAAGGTCGCGCTCGTGCAGCCGAAGCCGACATGCTCCAGCGCCTGGCGGGCGAACAACGTCATCTCCACGTCGATATAGGTCACGTCGCCGGGCCGGAGCGTCATCCGGGCGGCTCCGGTCACGCTCTCGGAATCGAGCAGCCCGTGGATGACAAGCGAATTGACGGCCGGGCTCGGCCGCTCGATCCAGAAGGCGCGGAAGAAGGGCAGCTCCTCGCCGCGCTGCTCGCCCGGGCGCAGGATGAGCGCCCGCGACATCGCGCCGAAATTCTGGCCCCGGGCCAGCGCCCGGAAGAAGGTCGCGCCCTGGAAGATCGCGACCTCGAAGGGACGCTCGAGGCCCGCCGCGATGCGCATGCCCGAAAACTGCAGGTCGCCATTGCCCGGAGGCGCCGCAACCCGGCCATAGTCGAAGCGGGCCCGGTCGAAGGCGACGCGGCGCACGGTGTCGTCCTCGACGGTGAACAGGCTCACCGGATTTGAGAAGACATAGCCGCGATGCAGCGGCTCGACGGTGAAGCCGCGATTCTCGCCGGCCCAGATCGTCGCCTCCGGGCGTGTTCGAATCCCGGCGAACTGGTCCGCCGGCAGCGTCGCGTAGCCTTCGGGCAGGTCTGTCGCCGTCAGAGGGATCAGCGGCTTCTGCGCCAGCGTGCGTGCGGCGTCGACGACCAGTGCCGCGTCGAAGCGCTGCCCCTCGGCAAGGGAGGGAATGTTGAAGGCGGCCGCGCCGGTCGGCGCCTGCGCCGCGGCTGGACCGGCAAGGGACAGGAGGGCCGCGCCGCTGGCGGCGCCCTCGAGAAACTGCCTGCGATTCAAGGGTTTCGACATCGTATCCAAACTGCGCGGGCGACGCCCTCGCCCTCCGCGCTTCTAGAGCATTTCCAAGTCGGCTGAAAAGCGTTTCCGCGTAGGAAAACTATGCTGCCTGAACGTGAGCCGAACGG
>NZ_JBIWYK010000181.1:0-6134 GCF_044752385.1 Allobosea sp. CER48
GAACCTTCATCCACCCGCGAACGTTGCCGCAGCATCATCCGTCCAATGAGGGGCTGCCAATGCGTTCGATCATCCTGTGGCTTGTAGGCGTTCCGATCCCGATCATCATCCTGTTGTGGTTCTTCATGAAATAGGCGGACGCCTCACTCATGGACGAGGCCGGGCCCGTGCCCGGCCTCGTCGCATTTGAGGGCAGGCTACCGCCACAGGCTGACAGCAATCATGCTTCTTCGTCATGGCCCTGCCATCGCAACCGCGCGCCGCCCGGCCTATATGGCGTCCATGCATTCGCCATCGACACCGCCGATCATCTCGGTCTCGGGTCTGTCCAAGACCTACGCCACCGGCTTCACGGCGCTGAAGACCGTCGACCTCGCCATCCGGCGCGGCGAGATCTTCGCGTTGCTCGGCCCGAACGGCGCCGGCAAGACGACGCTGATCAGCATCATCTGCGGGCTGGTGCGCCCCAGCACGGGCACGGTCGTCGCCGATGGCCACGACATCCAGCGCGATTATCGCGCCGCCCGTGCCGCCATCGGCCTTGTGCCCCAGGAGCTGACGACCGATGCCTTCGAGACGGTCTGGGCGACGGTGAACTTCAGCCGCGGCCTGTTCGGCAAGCCCAAGGATCCCGCCCTGATCGAGCGCATCCTCAAGGACCTTTCGCTCTGGGACAAGAAGGACACGCAGATCCGCCGCCTCTCGGGGGGCATGAAGCGGCGCGTGATGATCGCCAAGGCGCTCTCGCACGAGCCGCGCATCCTCTTCCTCGACGAGCCGACGGCCGGCGTCGACGTCGAGCTCAGGCAGGACATGTGGCAGATGGTGCGCCGTCTCAGGGAAGATGGGGTCACCATCATCCTGACCACGCACTACATCGAGGAGGCCGAGGAGATGGCCGACCGCGTCGGCGTTATCTCGAAGGGCGAGATCATTCTGGTCGAGGAGAAGGCCGAGCTGATGCGCAAGCTCGGCAAGAAGCAGCTCGCCTTGCAGCTCCAGCAACCGATCGCCGCGGTTCCGGCCGCGCTCGCCGATTTCGACCTCAGGCTGTCCAACGGCGGCGACGAGCTCGTCTACTCCTATGACACGCAGGCAGAGCGCACAGGCATCACCACCTTGCTTCAGGGCCTGTCCGAAGCCGGCATCCGCTTCCGTGACCTCAGCACCAGCCAGAGCTCGCTCGAGGACATCTTCGTCAATCTGGTGAGGGAGCGGGCATGAGCACGGCGAGCTTCAACCCGCGCGCCATCGCGGCGATCTATCTGTTCGAGATGGCCCGCACCTGGCGCACGCCGCTGCAGAGCATCGTCTCGCCCGTGCTCTCGACCTCGCTTTATTTCATCGTCTTCGGCGGCGCCATCGGCTCGCGCATGCAGTCGGTAGAGGGCGTGCCCTATGGCGCCTTCATCGTGCCCGGCCTGATCATGCTCTCTCTCCTGACCCAGAGCATCGCCAACGCCTCCTTCGCGATCTACTTCCCGAAATTCACCGGGACGATCTACGAGCTGCTTTCGGCCCCCGTCGCCTGGTGGGAGGCGGTGATCGCCTATGTCGGCGCGGCCGCGTCGAAATCGATCCTGCTCGGCCTCATCATCCTGCTGACCGCCACCTTCTTCGTGCCGCTCCGGATCGAGCATCCCTTCATGATGCTGCTCTTCCTGGTGCTGACGGCGACGACCTTCAGCCTGTTCGGCTTCATCATCGGCATCTGGGCGGATGGATTCGAGAAGCTGCAGGTCATCCCGCTGCTGATCGTGACGCCGCTCGCGTTCCTCGGCGGCTCCTTCTATTCGATCAGCATGCTGCCGCCCTTCTGGCAGACGGTGACGCTGTTCAACCCGGTCGTCTATCTGATCAGCGGCTTCCGCTGGAGCTTCTACAGCATCGCCGATGTCAGCCTCGGCGTGAGCCTCGCCATGACCCTCGTCTTCCTCGCCGCCTGCATTGCGGTGGTCGGCTGGATCTTCAAGACGGGCTACCGGCTCAAGAACTGAGCCGGTAGCGCCTTGGCCTAGAGTCAGCTGCTGGAGCGGCTCGCCTGCCATTCCAGCTTCGAGCCCGCCGCCTCGCTGCTGCCGGTCATGCGGCCATTGTCCACGCGCCCGCTATAGCTGCGTCCGCCGGCCATGAAGCTGATCTCCGTGCCCTTCATGCGCGCACCCGAGATCGGCTGCGCCTTGCCGGCCACCGTCAGCGTTCCCGACAGTTTCTGGAAGGTCTGCGTCAGCTTCAGCTCGCCATCGCCGAGCCGCCATGTCCCCGCGACCTTGGCCGGCACCACCCAGTGATAGGCCCGGCAATAGCTCGAGCAGTTTTCTGCCACGACGGCGGTTTCATCCGGCTCCCACTCGTCCATCGTGAAGGTGTTGGAAACGACCCGCGTGCCCGGCTTCATGTCGAGGATCGTCGGCCGCAGCTTGAGATTGAGCTCCGGCAGCAGGAACAGCGTCAGCACGGTCGCATCGGAAAAGTTCGTCTCGAAGATATCCCCCTCGACGAACCGCGCTCGCTCGGTCACGCCCTCGGCCTCGGCCGCGCGCTTCGACAGGGTCACGAGGTCGGGATTGTACTCGATGCCGAGCGAGCGCAGGCCACGCTTGGCCGCCGTGATGACCGTGCGCCCGTCGCCCGAGCCGAGGTCGATCAGATAATCGTCCTTCGTCACCCTGGCCATGTCGAGCATCCGGTCGATCAGGACCTGCTGGGTCGGCACCCAGACGACATCCTTGCCGGGCTGGCCGGAGCGCGGGACATAATCAGGCGTGGCGCTGGGGTCCTTCGTCGCCTGGACGGGCTGGGCCTGGGCGGCGAGCGGCGCAAGCAGGCCGATGGCGCAAGCGGCAGTGAGGATGCGAACGAGCTTCATCAGGTCTCTCCTGTCGGGCGGTCGTTACTTGAGCGGTGCAGGCACGGCGGAGGCGGGCATTTCGATGTCCGCTTGCCGCCGGCGGAAGAGCAGCAGCGGCAGTCCCGCGAGCACGACCGCGAGGCCGACGAGGGCGCCGCGGCCGGTATAGGCGAGGCTCGCATGCAGCATGTAGGCGCAGCCGAGGCAGAACACGATTGGCGTCAGCGGATAGAGCGGAACGCGAAAGGGCAGCCGCCGCCCAGGCTCGCGCCAGCGCAGGATCGGCAGCGCCAGGCCGACCAGAAGCAGGAACGCCCAGAACACCGGCGCGCTGTAGTCGACCATAGCCTGGAAGCCGTCGCGGCTGGTCGCTCCCAGGCCCACGAGCAGAAGCGCGACCGCGCCCTGCAGCAGAAGCCCGTTCGCCGGGGCCCGGCCGCGCTCGTCCCACTCGCCGACGCGCGGCAGCAGCGTGAGGTCGCGCGCCATCGCGAAATAGACGCGGGCACCGGTGAAGATCGTCGCGTTCAGCGTCGAAAGCGCCGCCACCACGATGGCGAGGCTGACGATGACGGCTCCGGGTTCACCCGCGACACGCCTCATCATGTCGGCAGCGACGGCCTCCGACCCACGCAGCCCGTCGAGGCCGAGAATCGCAAGCAGGGCCAGATTGGCGAGGACATAGACGCAGATCAGGATCGCCGTGCCGATCGCCAGGACCCGCACCATGTTGCGGGCCGGGTCCTTCAGCTCGCCCGAGAGATAGGCCGCCTCGGACCAGCCGCCATAGGTCAGAAGCACGAAAACCATAGCGAGGCCGATCGCCGCCGTGCCCGGAGCCGGCGTCGCCGCCTGCGGCGGCGCGTCCCCGCTTCCGAACAGCCCGAGCAGGATGATCGCAGCCAGCGCCGCGATCTCGATGAAGGTCATGACGATCTGCATCCGCTTGCTCTGCGCGGTGCCGATGACGTTGAGCGCGGTCAACGCAATCACGGAAAGAGCCGCGTAGATGGCGGGCCCCATCGGCCCGAGCGGCGCGACCTGGGCCGCATAGTCCCCCAGCACGAAGGCGACGGCGGCGATCGCTCCCGTCTGGATCACCGTCCCGCGTGCCCATCCGAACAGCATCGCGACCGGCCGGCCATAGGCGCGCGCGAGAAAATGATACTCGCCGCCGGCATGGGGATGGGCAGCGGCCAGCTCGGCATAGCAGAGGGCCCCGATCAGGGTGACGAGGCCGCCCGCGATCCAGACCCCGATGAAGGCGGCCTCGCTCCCGACATTGGCCGCGACGATCGCAGGCGTCTTGAAGATCCCGATGCCGACGACGATGCCCACCATGATCGTCACGGCATCGAAAACGGACAAGGTCGGTTGTGGCTCGGCCTTGGCGGCTGCGGGCATTCCGTTCCCCTCGACGCTATGTGGAGTCGTACGACGTAAGTCGCAGAAAGCAGAATGCAGTCGGAGACGCGGATGTTCCGCTCACAAACCTGTCGGCAATTCTCACGGAGCCGTGAGGAACGCGGAAAGGGGCGATTGATCGGCCTCTGCGTGGAGAATGATTGACTTCCCCCGCCTCATCCTGTCTTCACACCGGCCATGACCGATCTTTCGACCATAGAGGCGTCCGCGGCCGCTGCCGCGCCGCATGCGCGCCGGCGCACCTTCGCCATCATCTCGCACCCTGACGCGGGCAAGACGACGCTGACCGAGAAGCTGCTCTATTTCGGCGGCGCCATTCAGCTCGCCGGCGAGGTGCGTGCCAAGCAGGGCCGCCGCCAGACGTCCTCGGACTGGATGAAGATCGAGCGCCAGCGCGGCATCTCGGTCGTCACCTCGGTGATGACCTTCGAATATGGCGGCCACGTCTTCAATCTGCTCGACACGCCAGGCCACGAGGACTTCTCTGAAGACACCTACCGCACGCTGACCGCCGTCGACGCCGCCGTGATGGTGATCGACGCCGCCAAGGGCATCGAGGACCGCACCAAGAAGCTGTTCGAGGTCTGCCGCCTCCGCGACATCCCGATCGTCACCTTCATCAACAAGGTCGACCGCGAGACGCGCGACCCCTTCGACCTCATCAACGAGATCGAGACGACGCTGGCGCTCGACGTCGCGCCGATGACCTGGCCGGTCGGCCGCGGCCGCGAGTTCGTTGGCACCTACGACCTCAAGGCCAATACCTTCCGCCGCAACCAGAAGGGCGACGAACGCGCCGAGGACCGGCAGGTCTCCGGCTGGGACGATCCACTCTTCGACGAGCTTCTGCCGCACGGCGCCGCCGAGACCTGGCGCGAGGAGGTCTTCCTCGCCGCCGAAGGCCTCAAGCCCTTCGACCTCCAGGCTTTCCGCGAGGGCCATCTGACGCCGCTCTATTTCGGCGCTGCCTTGCGCGACTATGGCGTGCGCGACCTGATCGATGCGCTCGGCGCCTATGCCCCGAGCCCGCGCGCGCAAGCTTCCGACAAGCGCCCGATCGAGGCGGACGAGCCGAAGATGACCGGCTTCGTCTTCAAGATCCAGGCGAACATGGACCCCAACCACCGCGACCGCATCGCCTTCATGCGCATCTGCTCGGGCAAGCTGACGCGCGGCATGAAGGCCAAGCTCGTCCGCACCGGCAAGCCGATGCCGCTCAACGCGCCGCAATTCTTCTTCGCCCGCGACCGTTCGATCGCCGAAGAGGCCTATGCCGGCGACATCGTCGGCCTGCCCAACCACGGCACGCTACGCATCGGCGACACGCTGACCGAGGGCGAGGACATCGTCTTCAAGGGCGTGCCGAGCTTCGCCCCGGAAATCCTGCGCCGCGTCAAGTTGAAGGATGCGATGAAGGCCAAGAAGCTGCGCGAGGCGCTGCAGCAGATGGCCGAGGAAGGCGTCGTGCAGCTCTTCCTGCCGCATGACGGCGCGCCCGCCATCGTCGGCGTCGTCGGCGCGCTCCAGCTCGACGTGCTGAAGGAGCGCATGGATGCCGAGTATTCGCTGCCCGTCGATTTCGAGCCCTGCCAGTTCTCGATCGCGCGCTGGGTCTCGTCGGACGACAAGGCGGCGCTGGCCAAGTTCGTCGGGCACAAGCCCTCGGCCATGGCCGATGACCTCGACGGCGACCCGGTCTTCATGGCTTCGAGCCAGTTCACGCTGAAATACGATGCCGAGCGCGCTCCTGACGTCACCTTCTCGGACGTGAAGGACTACCAGAAGGTCACCAAGGCCTGAGCCGATCGTTGTGGCCTTAAAGCGACAGGCTGCGACACGCCTCGATCGAGTTGATCAG
>NZ_JBIWYK010000182.1:0-6133 GCF_044752385.1 Allobosea sp. CER48
CACGGATGCGGTGGGGCTCGCACAGGTCGCGATCGAGACGCATGCCTCTTTCGCTGCCTTGGCGGACGAGGCCGGCGGCGCCGCATTGCGCGACGCGCTGGCCGGCACCGGCATCGCCTGCGGAGCAGGGCGCTCGGCCGTGCTCGAGGCGGTCGCGCGCCCGGCAGATATCGTTGTCAGCGCGATCTCCGGGGCGGCGGGGCTGGAGGCGACCTTTGCCGCGCTGATGCCCGGACGGACGATCGCGCTCGCCAACAAGGAGAGCCTGGTCTGCGCCGGCGAAGCTGTTATGGCGCGCGCGGCGGCGGTCGGCGCGCGCCTGTTGCCGCTCGATTCCGAGCACAATGCGCTGTTCCAGGTGCTCGGCGCCGAGCCGCTTTCGGCGATCCGCTCGATGACGCTGACCGCGTCCGGCGGCCCCTTCCGGACCTGGAGCGCGGATAGGATCGCCGCGGCCCGTCCCGAGGATGCGCTGAAGCATCCGAATTATGCGATGGGCGCCAAGATCACCGTCGACTCCGCCAGCATGATGAACAAGGGGCTCGAACTCATCGAGGCCCGCTTCCTTTTCGGGCTGGAGGCCGGCCAGCTCGACGTGCTCGTCCACCCGCAGCAGATCGTCCATGGGCTGGTCACCTTCCGGGACGGTTCGGTGAGCGCCGGCATGGCCGTGCCGGATATGCGGGTGGCGGCGGCCCATTGCCTGGGCATCGACGGGCGTCTCGACGCGCCGCCGGCCCGGTTCCTGGATCTTGCTACGTCGGCGCCGCTCAGTTTCGAGCGGCCGGATCTCGAACGCTTCCCGGCGCTTGGCCTCGCCATGGCGGCGCTGCGCGAGGGCGGCGCGATGCCGGCGATCCTCAACGCGGCGAACGAGGTGGCCGTTGCCGCCTTCCTTTCCGGGCGCTTGCGCTTTTCCGGCATCGCCGCACTGGTCGAGGCCGTCTGCGCCTCTGCTCCGGCCAGGGCCGGCGCGCTGCAGGATGTCACAGCGGCGCTTGCCGTTGACCACGATTCGAGACGTCGGGCTGCCTCGCTCTTGTCGCAAGCGTCGTTCACTGTCACCTAGAGCATCAGGAAGGCATCACGATCGGTGCGATCCAGGCTGGCCGGGCGAGCCCCAGAGCCGCTTGGACCGGGATCGGGATGCGCGCGGGATCGGCAAGGCCGCCAGGTGCGGTGAACGGAGAGTTCGATGGAATTTGCGGCGTCGCTCTGGAGTGCCGGGCATCTTGTGCTGGGTTATCTGGTGCCGTTCCTGTTCGTTCTCACCATCGTCGTTTTCGTTCACGAGCTCGGGCATTTTCTCGTCGGCCGCTGGTGCGGCGTCGATGTCCACACCTTCTCGATCGGTTTCGGCCGTGAGCTGTTCGGCTTCAACGACCGCCACGGGACGCGCTGGCGCTTCGCCCTGATTCCGCTGGGCGGCTACGTCAAGTTCTCCGGCGATGCCGATGCGGCGAGTTCTCCCGACGATGCGGCCGTGAAACGGATGACGGCTGATGAGCGCGCCCGCTCGCTGCCGGCCCAGTCGGTCGGCGAACGGGCTGCGATCGTCGCGGCCGGGCCGATTGCCAATTTCCTGCTCGCGATCCTGATCTTCGCCGGCACGAGCTTCTTCTTCGGCAAGCAGGTGCTGATCCCGCGCGTCGATGGCGTGGTCGCCGGAAGCGCGGCCGAGCGCGCCGGGTTGATGGCGGGCGATCTCGTCGTCGCCATCGACGGGCAGAAGGTCACGAGCTTCACGGACATGCAGCGCATCATCTCGGCCCGGCCGGAGGAGCGCCTGTCGATAACGGTCGAGCGCAGCAGCGGTACGCTGGACCTGCCGGTTACCCCGGCGCTGCAGGAGATGAAGACGCCGGTCGGCACGCAGCGCATCGGGGTCATCGGGGTGAAGGCCTCTGCGAAGCCCGAGGACTGGACGACGCAGCATTTCGGCGTCGTCGATTCCCTCGGCATGGGCGTCTCGGAAACCTGGTTCGTGGTCACCCGGACCTATGACTATATCGCCAAGCTCGTGCGGGGCCGCGAATCCACCGATCAGCTCTCGGGCCCGATTCGGATCGCTCAGGTCTCCGGCCTCGTCGCCTCCAGCGGCGGCCTGCTCGGCCTGATCAATCTCGCGGCGATTCTGTCGGTTTCGATCGGGCTGATGAACCTCCTTCCGGTGCCAATGCTCGATGGCGGCCACCTGATGTTCTATCTCTACGAAGCGCTGCGGGGCCGCCCCCTCAGCCCGCGCGCGCAGGAGATCGGCTACCGTCTGGGGCTCGCGCTGGTGCTGATGTTGATGCTGTTCGTGACCTGGAACGACATTGTCCACGTGCGCGGAATGCTCTGAAAGCGCGGTGGCTGCGGCACTTTACGGCGGAAACACGGCGGGCCGCGTGGCCCGTCGGCAACGAGATCGTTAAAAATCCTTTGTTAACGATGATCGCGGTTTGCACCCTGCCGGAAACTTTGTAGAAGCGTTTGGACTGCAATGTCCCCGTGCTGCCGTCTCCCGATGGCGGCCCCCGCATGGGGTGGTGACCAGAGATATGGAATAGGCGACCCGATGACGTCGACCCAACAGAGCCGGCCGACCAAACTGCGGCTCTCTCGATCGATCGGACTTTCGGCTTTGATGCTGGCCGTGAGTGGTGGTGTGGCGTTCGCGCAGGCCGTGGTCGTCCACGGCAACCGGCGCGTCGATGCGGAGACGATCCGCTCCTACACTGTCGGGCGGGAGAGTCCCCAGGAGATTCGCGAGAGCCTTCTCGCCACGGGCTTGTTCAGCAATGTTCAGGTCAGCCGTCGTGGTTCCCAGACCGTCGTGACGGTCCAGGAGCAGAACGGCACCGTCAACCGCGTCGCCTTCGAGGGCAACCGCCGCCTGAAGAGCGACCAGCTCGCGCCGCTGGTTCAGTCGCGCGCCGGTGGCCCGCTCAGCCAGGCGCTGATCAATTCCGACGTCGATCGTCTCCGTGAGGCCTATCGCCGGGCTGGCTACGGCCTGTCCTCGGTTACCGGCCGTATCGCGCCGCTGCCGAACGGCCGCCAGGACGTCGTCTTCACCATCAACGAGAGCGGCAAGACCGGCATCAAGTCGATCAACTTCAGCGGCAACGAGGCCTACTCGTCCGGCCGGCTGCGCGGCCTGATGTCGTCGACCGAGTCGAACTTCCTCAGCTTCATCAAGACGTCCGACGTCTATGATCCCGATCGCGTCAGCTCCGATCTCGACCTGATCCGCCGCTTCTATCTGAAGAACGGCTATGCCGACTTCCAGATCGTCAACAATACCGCGCGTTTCGACGAGACGGCCGGCGGCTGGGTCATCGACATTCAGATCGAGGAAGGCCCGCAGTACAAGGTCGGCAACGTCGCGGTCGACTCCGCGCTTCGCGATGTCGATCAGGCGGCGCTCCAGCGTTATGTCGCGACGTCGGCGGGCGACACCTACAATGCCGAAGCGGTCGAGAAGTCGCTCGTCGCCCTGACGACCGAAGTCGCACGCCGCGGCCATGCCTTCGCCCAGGTTCGCCCGCGCGGTGACCGGGACGCGTCCGGCCGCACGATCGGCATCACCTATGTCGTCGACGAAGGTCCGCGGGTCTATGTCGAGCGCATCAACGTGCGCGGCAACACGCGTACCCGCGACTATGTCGTTCGTCGCGAGCTCGATCTCGGCGAGGGCGACGCCTACAACAAGGTGATGATCGACCGCGCCGAGCGTCGTCTCAACAATCTCGGCTTCTTCAACAAGGTCCGCATCACCAACGAGCCGGGTTCGGCGCCCGACCGCGTCGTCGTCAACATCGATGTCGAGGACAAGGCGACGGGCTCGTTCTCGATCGCCGGCGGTTACTCCACGTCGGATGGCGTCATCGGCGAGGTCTCGCTGTCGGAGTCGAACTTCCTCGGCCGCGGTCAGTTCGTCCGCATCGCCGGCACGCTCGGCCAGCGCACGCAGGGCATCGACTTCTCGTTCACCGAGCCCTACTTCCTGGGCTATCGCGTGGCGGCCGGTATCGACCTGTTCTCGAAGTTCAACGACAACTATAACACCGGTCGTTTCGAGAGCCGCGTGACCGGTGGTCAGGTGCGCTTCACCTTCCCGATCACGGAAGAGTTCTCGGTCACGCCGCGTTACTCGCTGTACCAGACCGATATCGATATCCCGAACGATATCAACCGTCCGTACAACGACTGTACCTTCCCGATCCCGGGGATCACCCCGACGGGCGGCGCGAATACGCTTTATAACTGCGTCACCAACGGTGAGGCGACCGTCGCGGTCAAGGAAGCGCAGGGCAGCACCCTGACTTCGCTCGTCGGCCTGAACTTCAACTACAACTCGCTCGACAGCGTGCAGACCCCGCGCAACGGCTTCATCGCCGAGCTGAAGCCGGAGTTCGCCGGCCTGGGCGGCGACTCGAAGTTCCTGCGTATCGCGGCCGACGCCCGGTACTATCGCGAGATCTTCGACGATGTCGTCGGGTTCGTGCGCGTTCAGGGCGGTCACGTCCAGGCGACCAGCGGCAACCTGCGCATGGTCGATCACTACTTCCTCGGACCGACCCTGGTGCGCGGCTTCGCGCCCTCCGGCATCGGCCCGCGCGACGTGCTGAACGACCCGACCGCGAACGCCGTCGGCGGCACCACCTATTTCGGCGGCTCCGTCGAGGTTCAGTTCCCGATCTGGGGCCTGCCGCGCGATGTCGGTCTGCGCGGCGCGCTGTTCGCGGATGCCGGTACGCTGTTCAACTACGACGGCGGTTCGAGCGTGATCACGAACCCTGTGTTCGGCGGTTGCCCGGCGGGCTCGGAGGCGCGTCAGTTCAACATCGTGACCGGCGGGGCTCAGAGCAATATCGCCTGCGTTCGCGACAAGAACATCCTTCGGTCGTCTGTCGGCGCGAGCGTGCTGTGGCAGTCTCCGCTGGGCCCGATCCGGTTCGACTACGCCTACGCCATTACGAAGGACGAGGGGCAGTGGGGCGTCAACCCGGCGACCGGGATCGCCGGCAAGTACGGCGGCGATCGTCTCCAGGCGTTCCGTTTCTCGGGCGGCACTCGCTTCTGACGTGGTGGGGCCTCGCGCCCCGCTCCGGACCTGATCATGGCAGAGCCAATCTTCTTTCACTTGGCGACCTCGCTCGATTTCGGCGAGGTCGCAGGCATTTCCGGGGCCGAGTTGCCGGCCGGCGTCGATGCGTCGCGCCGGATCGAGGGCGTGGCCGCGCTGGAGACGGCGGGTCTGAACGATCTCGCCTATATGGACAATCCGAAATACACCGATGCCCTGGCGGCGACGAAGGCCGGGCTTTGCCTCGTGTCGCCACGCTTTGCCGAGCGTGTGCCGGCGGGCACGGTCGCTCTGGTCACGCCGGCGCCTTATCATGCCTTCGCCAAGGTAATGGCGCGCTTCTTTCCGGCAGCGCTGCGGCCTGAATCCGTATTCGCCTCTCAAGGCGTGGCACCGGGAGCCATCGTTCATCCCACCGCCGTTCTCGAGCCGGGCGTCACCGTCGATCCCGGCGCGGTGATCGGTCCAGGGGCCGAGATCGGGGCGGGCACGGTCGTGGCCTCGCATGCGGTGATCGGTCCGCAGGTCCGGATCGGCCGGAACTGTTCGATCGGTTCGGGCAGCACCATCCAGTCCACCCTGATCGGCAATCGCGTCATCGTTCATCCCGGCGCTCGCATCGGCCAGGACGGGTTCGGTTTCGCGATGAGCCCCAAGGGGCACATGAAGGTGCCCCAGATCGGGCGCGTGATCATCCAGGATGATGTCGAGATCGGCGCCAACACCACGATCGACCGCGGCGCGAGCCGAGACACGGTGATCGGCGAGGGTACCAAGATCGATAACCTCGTCCAGATCGGCCACAACTGCGTCATCGGGCGCCATTGCGTTATCTGTGCCCAGGTCGGCCTCGCCGGTTCCTCGACGCTCGAGGATTTCGTCGTGCTTGGTGGCCAGGTTGGGCTAGCCGGGCATCTCACGGTAGGGGCGGGCGCCCAGATCGCGGCGCAGAGCGGTGTTGCCGGCGATGTTCCGCGTGGCGCGCGCTATGGCGGATATCCCGCGCAGCCGGCTCTCGGATGGGCGCGCGAGGCGGCCCTGCTCAAGGCACTCGTCGCC
>NZ_JBIWYK010000183.1:0-6118 GCF_044752385.1 Allobosea sp. CER48
TGGACGTCACTGCTTTGCGTGCCCTGCAGGCACCGCTCAAGGACAAGTATCGCGAGGCGCCCGACGCTGCGGTCATCACGCTCAAGGCTCATGGCGAGCTCGATGATCAGCACATCGCCTGCAAGGTCGAGACCGGCCGCGCGATCGCGCTCGCTGGCTTGCATCCCGCCACTGGCGGTTCGGGTGCCGAGCTCTGCTCCGGCGACATGCTGCTGGAGGCTCTGGTCGCCTGCGCCGGCGTGACCCTGAAGGCGGTCGCGACCGCACTCGAGATCGAGCTGAAGAAGGGCGTCGTCCGGGCCGAGGGGGATCTCGACTTCCGCGGCACGCTCGGGGTCGCAAAGGACGCGCCGGTCGGCTTCCGGGCGATCCGCCTCTCCTTCGATGTCGAGACCGATGCACCTCAGGAAAAGCTGGATGCGCTGCTCAAGCTGACGGAGCGCTATTGCGTCGTCTTCCAGACATTGAACGTCAAGCCGGAGCTCTCGGCAGTGCTCAGCCGCGGCTGATCATTCTGCCGCCCGCTTCAGTTCCAGCCCCTTGGCGAAAGGCAGTTTCGCCTCGCCTTTCTCGTCGTCGAAATCGAGCGCGCCGATCTTCTCGGCGCGACTTGTGACCTTGCCGGCCGAAGTCTTGATCTGGCCGACATCGTCCTGGGCCTGGCGGAAATGATTGTCGAGCTTGTCGACGCGCTCCCCGAGCCGGCGGACGTCGTCGAGAAGCTTGCCGACCTCGGTCTGGATGACGCGCGCCTCTTCGCGCATCCGCGCATCGCGCACCAGCGACTGCATCAGCTGGATCGCCAGCGCCAGCAGCGAGGGGGAGACGATCATGATGCGGGCCCGGTGTGCCCGCTGCACGACGTCGTCGAAATGCTCGTGCAGATCGGCGTAGATCGATTCCGACGGCACGAAGAGCAGCGCGACGTCCTGCGTCTCTCCGGGCAGGAAATAGCGCTCGGCGATATCCTTCACATGCACGCCGACATCGTTGCGCACGCGCTGGCCGGCGGCCTTGCGCGCATCGTCGCCGCGTGCCTCGCGCAGCAGCGTGAAGCTCTCCAGCGGGAACTTCGCGTCGATGACGAGGCCGCGTCCGTCGCCGGGCAGCGTGACCAGGCAATCCGGCCGCTTGCCGTTGGAGAGCTGCGGCTGGAAGGAGAAGAAGGCAGCGGGCAGCCCGTCGCGGATGATCGCCTCCATCCGGCCCTGGCCATAGGCGCCGCGCGCCTGCTTGTTGGCGAGAACGTCCCTGAGCGTCACCACCTCGGAGGTCAGATCGGTCAGGTTCTTCTGGGCGTTGTCGATCACCGCCAGCCGCTCCTGCAGCTTGCCGAGACTCTCCGTGGTTTGCTGGACGTTGCGCTCCAGCCCGGCGCCGACCTGCTGGCGCAGGACGTCCATCCGCTCTGCGACGAGGCGCGCGAGGTCACCCTGCCGTGTCGAGAGGATTTCGGCCATGGACTGCATGCGCCCGGCGAGCTCCGCCTGCTGGCGGTTCATTTCCGCGACCTTGTCGTCCATTTCGCGGGCGCGCTCGGTCGCCATCGCGGCCTCGATCGCGCGGCTTCGGCCGCCGCGCCAACCGGCGACCACAGCCATCAGAAGCAGAATGAGGCTCAAGCCGCCAAAGCCGAGGGCGGCCTCGGCCCAGGTCACAGGGCGATCGAGCAGTGTGAAGGCGATCTCGTTCATCACGCGAGCCTAGCCGATTCGAACGGGAGTTGCGAACGAAAGCGGAACAGTTTGACCGCTTGCCCACAAATGCTTATGTCCCCGGCTCAACAGCTCCTTTTCCTTGGAAACCCATGTCCGTTCGCCCGCTCGTCATCCTGCCCGACGCCCAGCTTCGCCTCGTCTCGAAGCCGGTGGAGGCCATCACACCCGAGATCAGGGCGTTGGTCGATGACATGTTCGAGACGATGTATGATGCGCCGGGCATCGGCCTCGCCGCGATCCAGATCGGCGTGCCGCTGCGCGTCGTGACGATCGACCTGTCGAAGCCCGAGGCCAAGGAAGGCGAGGAGCCGGAGCCGCGCAAGCCGCAGGTCTTCATCAATCCCGAGGTGACCTGGTCTTCGGACGAGTTCAGCGCCTACGAGGAAGGCTGCCTTTCGATCCCCGAATATTACGAGGAGGTCGAGCGCCCGGCCGAGGTAAAGGTCCGCTACATGGATCTCGACGGCAAGACGCAGGAGGTCGCGGCCGACGGTCTGCTCGCGACCTGCCTGCAGCACGAGATCGATCATCTCGACGGTGTGCTCTTCATCGATCACCTCTCGCGCCTGAAGCGCGAGCGCGTCACGAAGAAATTCGCCAAGGCGGCCAAGCGCGAGCGCGCCGCGTAATCGACAAGCTTCATCCAGGCCCTCATTCTGAGGAGCCGCGGTGCGCGGCGTCTCGAAGCATGCTTCAGGAGGTGGCTGGACCATCCTTCGAGACGCAGCCTCCGGCCGCTCCTCAGGATGGGGAATGTTCCATTTCTTCCGGCGTCATGCCGAAGCTGAGGTTAAAGTCGACCTATGAGCTTGCGCGTCATCTTCATGGGCACGCCCGACTTCGCCGTGCCAGTCCTGACCGAGATCGTCGGGCAGGGGCATGAGGTCGTCTCCTGCTACACCCGTGCCCCCGCACAGGCCGGCCGCGGCCTCGATCTCAAGCCCTCGCCGATCCACAAGGCGGCCGAGCGCTTCGGCATCCCGGTCTTTACGCCCGCCACGCTGAAGACGGCGGAGCAGGCCGAGATCATCGCTTCGCACCAGGCCGATGTCGCTGTGGTCGTCGCCTATGGCATGATCCTGCCGCAGGCCGTCCTCGATCTGCCCGAGCTCGGCTGTCTCAATCTTCATGCCTCGCTGCTGCCGCGCTGGCGCGGCGCCGCGCCGATCCAGCGTGCGATCATGGCCGGCGATGCCGAGACAGGCGTCTGCGTAATGAAGATGGAGGCCGGGCTCGACACCGGCCCGGTCGCGATGCTCGAGACGTTGCCGATCGGGCCCGATCTGACCGCCGGCGAGCTGCACGACCAGCTCAGCATCCTCGGGGCCGACCTTATGGTGCGGGCACTGGCCGCCCTCGGACGCGGCGGCCTGCAGTTCACGCCGCAGCCGGAGGATGGCGTCACCTATGCTGCCAAGATCACCAATGCCGAGGCGAAGCTGAGCTGGGCTCTGCCGGCACAGCAGGTGCATGACCGGGTGCGCGGCCTCTCGCCCTTCCCGGGCGCCTTTGCCGAGATCGATCTCGGCAAGGGCCCAGAGCGGCTGAAGATCCTGCGCACGGCACGCGCGGGCGGTGCGGCCGAACCTGGCACGCTGCTCGATGGCGAGGGCACGGTCGCCTGCGCCGTCGGTGCGGTGAAGCTGCTGCAGGTCCAGCGCGCCGGCAAGGCTCCGATGAGCGGGGCCGAGTTCCTGCGCGGCGCGCGGCTCGAGGCCGGCGACAAGCTGTAACGGAGCGCGGCGTTGTCCAAAATCCGCTTGGCATTCTTTGGCGGCCGGCTCTGATGCCCCGCTACAAGCTCGTCATCGAATATGACGGAACGCCGTTTTCCGGCTGGCAGCGCCAGGCAAGCGATCCGTCGGTTCAGCAGAGCGTCGAGGAGGCGGTCGAGGCCTTCTGCGGCCACCCGGTGCGGCTGCACTGCGCCGGCCGCACCGATGCCGGCGTCCACGCGACGCACCAGGTGGCCCATGTCGATCTCGACAGGGAATGGCGCACCGACACGGTGCGCGACGCAAGCAACGCGCGGCTGAAGGCGCAGGTGCCGGTCAGCGTGCTCAGCGCCGAGATCGTGTCGGGCGATTTCGACGCCCGCATCTCGGCAAGGCGCCGCTACTACATCTACCGCATTCTCGACCGGCGGGCGCCGCCGGCGCTCGACCGCGGCCGTGTCTGGCATGTCCCTGTAAGGCTCGATCACGAGGCTATGGACCGCGCCGGCAAGGCCTTGCTCGGCAAGCATGATTTCACGACCTTTCGCGCGGCCGAGTGCCAGGCAAACAGTCCGATCCGCTCGATCGACCGGCTCGACGTGCGGCGCGAGGGCGCGGAGATCGTGGTCTACACCCATGCCCGTTCCTTCCTGCATCATCAGGTCCGCTCGATCGTCGGTAGCCTGAAGATGGTCGGGGCAGGGCGCTGGCCGGAAGAGAAAATCGGCCAGATCCTGGCCGCGCGCGAGCGCGCGCAATGCGCGGCGCTGGCACCTTCCAGCGGGCTCTATCTCGCAGGGGTGGACTATTGAGCCTGGCTCAGAACAGGCCGAACAGGCGGATCACGCCATAGTCGAGCACGACGCTGGCGATGATCAGCGGCAGCGCGATGGAACGGCCTTCCGGGCCGAATGCGGCACGGGCGACGCAGTAGCGAAGCCTGAGCACGATCACGGCGAAGAAGGCTGATTGAACCAGCGCGAGCGCGGGGGTCGACCAGCCGACCGCAAAGACTGCGGCGGGAACGGCCATCAGACTTGCCGAGACGACGCCGGCCCAGTTCCAGGCGATGACGAAGCTGGTGAAACGCGGCGCTTGCGCGAGTTCGGGGCGCAGCGCGATCAGCAGGGCCGGTATCGCGAGAATGGCGAGGCAGAGCGCGCCGATGACCGCGAGCACCAGTCCCGGCGCGGTGAAGAGGCCGGCACTGTTCGGCAGCCCTGCCATCAGCCGCGCGGCCGCGAGGATCGCGACCGTTGCCGGCAGCATCAGCGCGAAGGCGAGATAGGAGCGCCAGAATCCGTCCCGGCTGAGGTCGAGTTCGGAAAGCGCCTCGGCTCCGCGGGTCATCAGGTGCCAGGAGCCGCGCAGCGAACGCGCGATGTCGTCGGCGGCGAGCCTCATCACGGTCTCCATCATCTGCGATCTTAGACTTTCGTCTAACCGAGATAATGGCCCGCAGTTCCGGCGCGTCAAGGCCTATGTTGCGCTGCAAAATAGCTGGCGAGTAACCGATGCGTGATCCGCTCCAGTGCGACGAGGTCCGCAACCGCGACGGACTCGTCGATCTGGTGCATGGTCTTGCCGACGACCCCGTATTCGACAACGGGGCAGTAGCTCTTGATGAAGCGCGCGTCGGATGTGCCGCCGGTGGTCGAGAGCGCCGGTCGCTTGCCGGTCTCGGCCGCGATGGCGTCCGAGACCATGCTGACGAACGGGCCGGGCTCGGTCAGGAAGGCGACGGCGTTGGTCGGCCGGAAGCTGACCTCGTATCGCACGGTGTTGCCCGCCGCCTCGCGCAGCCGCCGATCGATCTCGTCCGCGAGCGTCTCCGGGGTCCACACATCGCTGAAACGGATGTTGAAGACGGCACGGGCCTGCGCCGGAATGACATTCGTCGCGGGGTTGCCGACATCGAGCGTCGTCACTTCGAGATTGCTGGGGTCGAAATGCTCGCTGCCGCTGTCGAGCGGTGTCGCATCAAGCGCGGCCAGCAGCCGCACCATGCCGCGGATCGGATTGTCGGCGAGATGCGGGTAGCCGACATGGCCCTGTGTGCCGCGAACGGTGACCTGGCCGGTCAGCGAGCCGCGCCGGCCGATCTTGATCATGTCGCTCATCGTCGCGGGATTGGTCGGCTCGCCGAGGATGCAGTGGTCGAAGCGCTCGCCACGCTCATGCGCCCAACGCAGCAGCTTCACAGTGCCGTTGACGGCCGGGCCTTCCTCATCGCCGGTGATGAGGAAGGCGATGGAGCCGGGCGCATCGGGGTTCTCGCGACGATAGCGGATCGCAGCCGCGACCATGGCGGCGAGGCCGCCCTTCATGTCACAGGCGCCACGCCCGTAGAGCGTGCCGTTCTCGATAGCTCCGTCGAAGGGCGCGCGTGTCCAGGCGGCCTCGTCACCCACCGGCACGACGTCGGTGTGCCCGGCGATGACGAAGACCGGAGCCTCGCTGCCGATGCGCGCATAGAGGTTCTCGACGTCCGGGCTGCCGGGCTCGCTGAAGACCGGGCGATGGACGTCGTAGCCCTCGGCGGCGAACACGGCCGCGAGCAGCGCCAACGCGCCGCCTTCGAGCGGTGTGATCGACGGGCAGCGCACCAGCGCCTGCGTGAGCGCGACCGGATCGGTGGGGTCGAAGGAAAGGGCGGGGTTGGCGGGTGCAGTCGTCATGCCGCCG
>NZ_JBIWYK010000184.1:0-6078 GCF_044752385.1 Allobosea sp. CER48
CGGGGCGTGGGCGCAGCCTGGTGATCTCGCTGCGCCCCGTTCCTTGAAGGGCAGACGATATCATGATGATGCGGCGGATGGGTGCGGTCGTGCTGGCCGGTGGATTGTCGATCCTGGCGAGCTTCTCGGCCTACGCCGCAAGCAGCTCCACGGCGCTGCCGCCGCCGGATCCGACGGCGAAGAACCTCACGCCCTACATGATCCAGCTGCGTGCTTTCGATGCCTGCCTGGTCACCCAGTCCCAGCTCCTGGGGACGACGCGCGAGGCCGTGCACACTCCGTGCAGCTGCTACGCCAAGGGCACGGTCAGCGCCATGACCAAGGACGAGATCCAGGCGTTCCGGGACACCGGCTATTTCAACGACTCGGCCCGCGAAAAGGGCCTTCGTTTCATCGACCAGTGCAAGCTGAAGCGGCCGTTCTGAGCTGATCGGCGCGCCGGGCAAACGGCGCGCGCGTCTCTCTCCACGGTCGCCTTTCTGCTGACAGACTCCTGACAGAAGCTGTCAGCGCGGCTGAGCCATTCTGCCGCAGCTCCAGTTCGCCGCCGTTCGATCGTTGTCGATCGAACGGCGGGGGCGCTGGATCGGGAGACGAGTGGGGAGACGACGCCGTGCAGCGCGCCGAACGATTGCTCGATATGATTCAAAGCCTGCGTCGCCGCAGGCGCCCCGTGACGGCAGAGACGCTGGCCTCAGAGCTAGATGTCTCCGTGCGCACGGTTTACCGCGACATCGGCGCCCTGGTGCGTCAGGGCGTGCCGGTGCGCGGCGAAGCGGGCATCGGCTACGTGCTCGATGCCGGGTTCGACCTGCCGCCGCTGATGCTCTCTCCCGACGAGATCGAAGCCGTTCTCGTCGGCATGCGCTGGCTCAGCGAGCGTGCTGACCCCGTTCTGGCGCGTGCCGCCGAGGATGTGGTCAGCAAGGTCGCTGCCGTGCTGCCGCCGCACCTGCGGCCGATCCTGCTCGACGGCGCGCTGTTTGCCGCGTCCTACCCCGGCGATGTGCCTGCCGATCAGGTCGATGTCGCCGCTGTGCGCGCCGCCATTCGCAACGGCCGCAAGCTCTCGATCCACTACAGCGACGAGAGCGGGCAGGCGACGCAGCGCATGATCTGGCCGATCGGCATGACGTTCTACGAGCGCGTGCGGATCGTCATCGCCTGGTGCGAGCTTAGGCAGGCCTTCCGCCATTTCCGCACCGACCGCATGACCGGGCTTGTCGCACTCGATGAGCGTTATCCTGCTCGCCGGGCCGATCTCTTCCGTCGCTGGCAGAAGGAGGAGCAGAGCGCCCGCGAAGAGTGGGAGCGCTGCAAGCGCGAGGGCGCCGACGCGCCAGGCCAGCCCTGTGCACAGCGGCTGGAGGAGAGTTCGGAGGCTGGTCAGGCCCGGATGACGACGTCGCCCGCGAGCCTCGCGCGGCCTGAGGCGACATCCGCCAGCGCCGCGGGGTAGAGCTTGTGCTCCTCGACGAGGACGCGTTGCGAGAGCGTCTCCTCGTCGTCGCCGGGCAGGACCGGCACTTTCGCCTGCAGGATCACAGGTCCCGCATCGAGTTCGGGCACGACGAAGTGCACCGAGCAGCCATGTTCGCTGGCTCCGGCCTCAAGCGCCTGCCGATGGGTATGCGTCCCCTTGAACAGCGGCAGCAGCGACGGGTGGATGTTGATCATCCGCCCTTCCCAGCGCTTCACGAACCACGGCGTCAGGATGCGCATGAAGCCGGCGAGCACCACCAGGTCGATCTGGTTGACGCGCAGCAGCTCGTCGACTGCGCGCTCGAACGCTTCTCGATCCCTGCCGAAGGGGCGGTGGTCGATGGTCGCTGTGGCGATGCCGAAGCTGCGGGCCCGGTCGAGCCCGGCGACATCGGGGATGTTGGAGATGACGAGCGCGATCTCGGCGGGATAGCCCGGTGCCTGCGCCGCCTCCGCCAGTGAGACCATGTTCGAGCCGCGCCCGGAGATCAGCACCCCGACGCGCTTGTGGGTGTCCGGCATGCTCACAGCGCGAGCTTGCCGCGATAGCCGACCTGTTCCTCGCCGGCCGCCACCGGCACGATCTCGCCGAGCTTCACCGGAGCCTCGCCGGCCGCCTTCAGGGCCGCGAAGACCTCGCCGGCCTTGTCGGCCTGGGCGGCGACGATCATGCCGATGCCGCAGTTGAAGGTGCGGAGCATCTCACGCTCGGCGACGCCGCCGACCTTGGCGAGCCAGCCGAACACGGGCGGGACGGGGATGGCCGGCAGATCGAGCGCGACGCCGAGCCCTTCGGGCAGCACGCGCGGGATGTTGTCGGGGAAGCCGCCGCCGGTGATGTGGGCCAGCGCCTTGATGCCGTCGGTCGCCTTGAGAGCCTGCAGGAGCGGCTTCACATAGATCCGCGTCGGCTCCAGCAATGCTTCGGCCAGGCTCTTGCCGGGAGCGAAGGGGGCGGGCGCGCCCCAGCCGAGGCCGCTGACCTCGACGATGCGGCGCACCAGCGAATAGCCGTTGGAGTGTACGCCGGAAGAGGGCAGGCCGAACACCACGTCGCCCGGCTTCAGATCCTCGCGCGGAAGCAGGGTGCCGCGCTCGGCCGCGCCGACCGCGAAGCCGGCTAGGTCGTAGTCCTTCTCGGCATACATGCCGGGCATCTCGGCGGTTTCGCCGCCGATCAGCGCACAGCCGGCCTGGCGGCAGCCATCGGCGATGCCACGCACGATCTCGACGCCGACCTTCGGATCGAGCTTGCCGGTGGCGTAGTAGTCGAGGAAGAGCAGCGGCTCGGCGCCCTGGACGATCAGGTCGTTGACGCACATCGCGACGAGGTCGATGCCGATCGTCGAATGCAGTCCGCTCTCGATCGCGATCTTCACCTTGGTGCCGACGCCGTCATTGGCCGCGACCAGGATCGGGTCGCTGAAGCCGGCAGCCTTGAGGTCGAACAGTCCGCCGAAGCCGCCGATCTCCGCGTCGGCACCCGGCCGGCGGGTCGCGCGGACCAGCGGCTTGATCTCGTCGACCATGGCGTTGCCGGCGTCGATGTCGACACCCGCCTGCGCATAGGTCAGTCCGTTTGCGCCGGGCTTGCTCATTGCGTTTCGCCTTCCTTGCGTGCTTGCGGGAGCGATAGGCAAGCGCGCGGCGCGTTGCAAGGCGTATCGGCGTTTTCGCTCTTGCCGATCCACCGCCGGCCACCTTAGCGTCGCTTCCTGTCGAGATCCGCTCGGGCGTTTTTGATGACGATCCCCAATCTGATCACGGTCGGCCGGCTGTTTCTCGTGCCGCTGGTGATCGTCATGATCGTCAATGCGCGCTGGGACGCCGCCTTCATCCTCTTCGTGGTGGCGGGGGTCTCCGACGCCATCGACGGCTTCCTCGCCAAGCGCTGCGGCATGGCAAGCGAGCTGGGTGCCTGGCTCGACCCGGTCGCCGACAAGGCGTTGATCGTTTCGATCTATATCGCGCTGGCGGTCGTCGGTGTTGTGCCGACCTGGATCGTCATCCTGGTCGTGGCGCGGGATCTGATGATCGTGGCGGCGGTGATCCTCTCCTGGCTGATGGATCGCCCCGTGACGATCGCGCCCTTTGTCATCAGCAAGCTCAATACTGCAGCGCAGATCGCTTTCGCCGCGCTGGCGCTCGGCTCGCGTGCCTTCGGCGTCGAACTCGGCTCGGTGGCCGTGGCGGCGGAGTTCGTCGTCGCTCTGTTGACGCTCGCCTCCATGGCGGCCTATCTCGCCTTCTGGCTTCGCCACATGGCGGGCTGAGGAGGCTTCACCCGCGGTGGCGGACTGGAACTTCGGGCTTCCGAGCACATTTGTTCCGTTCGCCGGCCGGATACGCGAAAGAGGCTGATCGATGACGTTGCAGCGCCAGATCGGCTTTTGGCTGGGTTCGCTCCTGGTCTTCGTCCTCGTGCTCGTGCTGCTGCGCGACATCCTGCTGCCCTTCATCGCGGCGCTGGCGCTCGCCTATCTGCTCGATCCGCTGGCCGACCGGCTGGAGCGGATGGGCATGAAACGGCTGACCGCGACGATCGTCATCCTCGTCATCTTCCTCGTCATCTTCGTGCTGGCTCTGGTGCTGCTGGCACCGCTGCTGGGGCGGCAGCTCGCCGGGCTGGTCGACCGGCTGCCTTCCGATGCTGCGAAGCTGCAGGCGCTCGCGATGGAGAAGGGCTTCCCGTGGCTCGAACGCCTGGGCGCCGGCAACCTGCAGCAGGAAGCGCAGAACTCGCTCGGCAACCTCGTCGGCGAGGCGACCAAATGGGTGGGTGGCCTGCTGCAGTCGCTCTGGAGCGGCGGCACCGCCATCGTCGGCGTCTTTTCGCTGCTCGTGCTGACCCCGGTCATCGCCTTCTACCTGCTCGTCGACTGGGACCGGATGGTCGCGACCGTCGACAGCTGGCTGCCGCTCGACCATCGCGACACCATCCGCGGCCTGCTGCACGAGATGGACCTCGCCATCGCCGGCTTCCTGCGCGGGCAGGCGCTGGTCTGCCTGCTGCTCGGCACCTTCTATGCCATCGGCCTGAGCATCATCGGCGTCAATTTCGGCGCGCTCATCGGAATCATCTCGGGTTTCCTGTCCTTCATCCCCTATGTCGGCTCGCTGACCGGCCTCGTGCTCTCGGTGGGCGTCGCCATCGTGCAGTTCTGGCCGGACTGGACCTGGCCGCTCGCGGCGCTCGGCGTCTTCCTCGCCGGTCAGTTTCTCGAAGGGAACATCTTCCAGCCGAAATTCGTCGGTGACTCCATCGGCGTGCACCCGGTCTGGCTGATGTTCGCGCTGCTCGCCTTCGGCTCGCTGTTCGGCTTCGTCGGGCTGCTGCTGGCCGTGCCGCTCGCGGCCGTCATCGGCGTGCTCTGCCGCTTTGCTCTGCGGCAATATCTCGCCAGCAATCTCTATCACGGCGTCGGTGCCAAGCGTGCAGCCCGGACGAAGACGGGCGCCGACGTCGAGCTCTGAAACACGCCATGTCAGATGTTCCGCCACGCCCGCGCCAGCTCGCCTTCGACCTGCCCGTCGACAGCCGCCATGGGGTCGAGGATTTCCTCGTCGGCCCCTCGAACGAGGCGGCCTACGGGCTCGTCGAGCGCTGGCCGCAATGGCCCGACGCCTGGCTGCGCCTCACCGGGCCCGAGGGCGCCGGCAAGACCCATCTCGCGGCCATCTGGGCGCGGGCTGCCCATGCCTGGACAATCCGGGGGACGGAACTGACCGAGGCGGAGGTTCCGCATCTGGTCTCGGGCGGCGCCCTGGTCGTCGAGGATTGCGACGCCGGTCCGCTGGACGAGGCCGCACTGTTCCACCTGATGAACGCGATGAAGGCGCGCGGCGGCCATCTGCTGCTGACGGCGCGGCAGGAGCCCGATCTCTGGGGTTTGCGCGTGCGGGATCTCCTCTCGCGGCTCAGGCTTGCGCCGGGCGCGACGATCTCGGCGCCCGATGACGGATTGCTGCGCGCGCTTCTGGTCAAGCTCTTCATCGACCGCCAGCTCGTGGTCGATACCGCCGTCATCGAGGCACTGGCGCTCAGGATGGAGCGCTCCTTTGCGGCCGCGCGGCAGGTGGTCGACCGTCTCGACCGCGTCGCCCTGGAGCGAGGCCGCCGCGTCACGCGCCCCCTGGTGCAGGAGGTGCTGGCGGAGCTGTTCCCGGACGAGCCGGGCTGATCGGCGCAATCCCCAACCGGAAGGACAGGACGGACATGAGCGAAGCCGCTGCGGGTATCTGGCTGTTCTCCTATGGCACGCTGCGCCAGAAGAACGTTCAGCTCGCCACCTTCGGCCGCGAACTCGAAGGCCGCGAGGATGCGCTCGCCGGCTTCGCCAGCAGCATGATCGCGATCTCCGATCCGGAGGTGGTTGCGACGAGCAGTGGTTTCTGCAGGGGACACCGAGAGATGCCGGCAATCTGAAATGACAGAAACTCAGCCTTTAGGTCCCGCGAACTGGCTCTCGCTGGGGGAAAACTGCCTGCCGGACAACATCCTTGAGCGGAACGGCTTGAAGATGTTCAGCACGCCGTTTTCACACGGCCGATCCAACATCGAATACGCCATACAGCTCCACTCGGAAGGCTACTCAT
>NZ_JBIWYK010000185.1:0-6012 GCF_044752385.1 Allobosea sp. CER48
ACCTCCCGCAGAAAGGCTTCCGCAGCGCGCGAGATCGGCCGCTTGCGGGAGCGCACCGCCGACGCCCGAACCTCGGATGCGGGCGCGAAGCGCCGGATGGCGAGGTCGTAGTGTCCGCTGAAGACGGGAGACAGCGGGTCGACCACAGCGACGCCGACGCCGCTTTCCGCCAGGACGCATGCCGTATTGCAATAGCGGACCTCGACGGAGAACCTGAACGGTGCCCCGGCCTGGGCAAAGGCGTTGCGGACGATCGTGCCCATGCGCGTGCCCTGCTCGAGCGCGATGTAGGGGACGTCGCGCAGATCCTCCGGCGAGATGACCTGCTTCTCGGCGAGAGGGTGGTCCGGACGCATGACGCAGACCATGTCTCCGGTGAAGAAGGTCTCGCCGGCCAGCCCGCGATCATCGTCCAGGCCCATGACGAAGCCCAGTTCCGCGGTCCCGTTCTCGACGCTCTCGACGACATGTTCGAAGCGCCGGACGTCAAAGGAGACCCGGACTTTCGGGCGCTTCGCCAGATAGTTGCGGAGAGCCGTTGGCAGCACGCCGTAGCCCAGAGGCGGCGTCGCAATGATGCGGATATGGCCCGCCCGGTTCTCCTTGATGTCCTGCACCTTGGCCTCGAAGGCGGCATGCAGGGCGAAGATCGGTTCGGAATCCTTGTAGAGCGAGCGGGCCTCGGCGGTCGGAAAGAGCCGGTTGTTGACGCGCTCGAACAGCGGGAAGCCGATCTGGCTTTCGAGATGCTTGATCGCGTTGCTGACCGCCGGCTGCGACAGCCCCAGTTCCTGAGCGGCGCGGACCGTGGTCTCGCAGCGAACCACGGCACGGAGGAGCTCGATCTGGCGGAGGTTCATATGCGCTCTCCGAATAGCATCGCGGCATCCTATTCGGCTGGGAAATCATAGGCCACCCCCCTGCCCGCGCGGTCTCAGGCCCAGCGCAGGCTTGGCGGCGAGAGTTCGTCCACGGAGCGCCCGGCCCAGTCGAGCGAGGCAGCCTTGGCAAGCGCACGCCGCTGTGCCTGCTCCAACCCGTCGGATGCAGCCTGGTAGTCCATGGTGAGAACCCTTCCGTCGGCGACCACCTGCCTGCCCTGTACGAAGACATGAGAGACCGCCCGGTCGGCGGCGGCGTTGATCAGGCTCTTCAGCGGATCGCGCGTCGGACGCATCATCGGATGTGTCAGATCGACCATGACGAGGTCCGCCTGAGCCCCTTTCGCCAACCGGCCGATGTCGTCGCGCCCGAGCAGCCTGGCGCCGCCCAGCGTCGCGGCGCGGAAGACCTGCCCCGTCGTTACGACGGCATGGCTCTCCCCGCTGATACGCGCATAGACGCCGGCATGGCGCAGTTCCTCCAGCATATTGTGGGGGAAGGTGTCGGTGCCGATGCCGATATTGACGCCCGCCTCGAGATAGCGGCCGAGGTCGCGCAGCGTGAAGCCGCGGCGGCCGAAGACGGTCGGGCAATGCGCCACCGAGGTGCCGCTCTCGGCGAGACGCGCGAGGTCGGTGCGGGTCGGCCAGCGCACCCAGGGATGGTCGTCGAGGAAGATGGCATGGGCTATCGAGGCGCTCGGCCGCAGAAAGCCGACGCTGTCCAGCCACTGGACCGGCGAGAGCCCGCTGCGGCGGACCATCTCGTGGAACTCGCTGATCGACTGGCCGGCATGGGTCTGGATCGGGATATTGCGCTCGGCTGCAGCCGCGATCGAGGCGCGGAAGAGCTCCTCGGTGCAGGTGTCGATCTGGGCCGGGCAGGCTAGCCCGGAGAGCCGGCCGGATTCATGGGCCAGGGCGGCGTCCATGATCGCAAACGCCTCTTCCATCGCCTTGCGGCCGGCCGCGTCGTCGAGTTCGTAGTCGACCGTATAGCCGTTGCGCGTGAACCAGCGTCCGTTGCGGTACATCGGCGCCATCACCATGCGCAGCCCGCTCGCGGCCGCACGGTCGAGCCAGCCCTCGCTCGCGAAGGAGAGATCGACCAACGTGGTGACGCCGGACATCAGCAGCTCCGACCAGGCGACATGGTTGAGGTGCGGAATGCCCTCCGCATCGGCGCGGAACAGCCAGAGGAATTCGTAGAGCGAGGAATTGTAGAGCTTCGGTGAGCCGACCTCGTCGGTCATGCCCTTGTTGCCGGGCTCGCTCGACGGGTGCGAGTGGATGTCGACCAGGCCGGGCATGACCATGAAGCCCTTGCCGTCGATCTCGCGCGTGACCTCGCCGGCATAGCCCTCGCCGAGATGCAGGATGCCGGCGGTATCGAAGACGACATCGAGATTGCGGCGATAGACATGGTCGTCCACCGCCGGATCATAGGCGATGACGATGTCGGCGTTGCGGATGCGGGTGGTCATGGCGCGGTCTCGTACAGCGGCGTTCGACGGGGCTAGCCTTCATCCTGGGGAGGCCGGAACGGCCGTCTCGGAGGATGCTCCAGATGCTGCCTGAACCTGCTGGAACATCCTTCGAGACGCGGACTGACGTCCGCTCCTCAGGATGAGGGCTGAAGGCTGGAAGGTGGCGTCAGCCAGCCTTTTTCTCCTGCGCGAGGAAATGCTCGGCGATCTCCTTGCCGGTCGCGATCCAGACGTCGCCATAACCGCGGGCGCGGGCGAGGAAATCGCGCATGATGCCGATCCGCATCGGGCGGCCCGAGACCTGCGGATGCATCACCATCGAGACGAGGCCGCCCCACTCGCGCGTCTGGTCGAGTTCGTCGTTCCAGATCGAGAGCACATGCTCCTTCGGGAACATCGGGCGCGGGCTGAAGCGCTGCGACAGCCCATAGAGCCAGTCGTCGAAGGACATGTTGACGGGCAGCTCGACCGGCCCCCTCGAGCCGTCGCGCAGCTTGTGGCGATAGGGGCGGATGTCGTCGCGGAAGGATGAAGAATAGACGATGCCCTTGTCGCGGAGATAGCCGAGCAGTTCGTCGTAATTCTCGCCCGAGGGCGCACGATAGCCGACCGGCGTCACGCCGAGGATGCGCTTGAAGATATCGAGCGTCTTGTCGATCTCTTCCTTGTCGGCGGCGAAGTCGCCCGGCTCCGGCCGCTTGTGCGAATAGCCGTGATGGCCGACCTCGTGGCCATCCCTGACGATCGCCTCGCACATCGCCGGATGGACCTCGACGACCCAACCGGGGATGAAGAAGGTCGCCTTGATCTCGACCGAGCGGAGATAGTCGAGGATCTTCGGAACCCCGACCCGCTCCTCGTAGCCGCCGAAGGAGAGCGTCACCAGCCGGTCGGTGTTCTTGGCGTCGTATTGCAGCCACGCCGTCTCTGCATCGACGTCGAAAGCGGGGAACACCGCGCATCGATAGCCCTTCGGCCAGGGATAGTCTGGCGCGGGGTCAGCGGGATTGGCGGCACGATGGGGGAAATCTGTGAGCATCGAAGACATCTTTCGCGAGAGGCCCCGACGGATGGCAAAGGCCGCCGGGAGAACGATTTGTGTTTTACTTCAGCGAGTTGGGTTCAGTTCCTGGCTTCGCCGTTGATCATCAGCCTGTCGACCTTGGCCTCGCCCAGTTCCCACTTCTTCAGCACGGCAGCGTAGGTGCCGTCGGCCAGCATCTCGGTGAAGGCCTTGGCGACCGCGTCCCTCAGCTCGGTGTCCTTCCTGGCGAAGGCCAGGCCCTGATAAACCGTGGTGAACGGTGTCCCGAGGACCGCGTAGCTGCCGGGTTCCTGGTTCATCAGGTAAGGCAAGGTCTCGCTGCCCTGCACGGCGGCGTCGAGGCGCTTCTGCCTCAGCTGCGTGCGCGCATCGGCGGAGCCCTCCGTGCCGACGATCTGGAGCGCCGGCTTGCCCTTGGCCTCGCAGTTCTCCTTGCTCCAGCCCTCCATCTCCTTCGGGAAGGATGTGCGGCGGCTGGCCCCGACCTTCTTGCCGCAGAGGGCGGCGAGGTCCCTGAACTCGTCCTTGCGGTCGGCATTGGTGTAGAACTGCGCGCCCGAGGCGAGATAATCGACGAAATCGAGGCTCTCGCGCCTTCCGGGCAGATCGCTCATGCCGGACAGGATCATGTCGACGCGGCCGGTGGTCAGCGCCGGGATCATGCCCTCGAAGCTGATCTCCTCCCACTTGATGGCGATGCCGAGCTTCCGGGCCAGCGCATTGCCGAGGTCGATGTCGAGGCCGGTCAGCGTGCCGGTCTTGGGATCCTTGAACTCCAAGGGCGGGTAGTTCGGCACGTTGGCGACGGAAAGCGTCTTCTTCTCCAGGATGCGAGCCGGCAGGCCCTGGGCCTGGGCCAGGCCAGCCGCAGCACAGAGCGCGATGGCCGACAGGCCGAACAGGATGGATTTCGACATGCTCTTCCCCGTTTTCGTTAGTGACGGACGGCCTTGATGAAGGCGCGGGTGCGCGCCTCCGTGGGATCGACCAGTACGGCGCGCGGATCGCCGATCTCGACGACCTGGCCCTGGTCCATGAAGGCGACCCGGTGGCCGACATCGCGCGCGAAGCCGAGTTCATGGGTGACGCAGATCATGGTCATGCCGGTGTCGGCGAGGTCTCGCATCACGCGCAGCACCTCGGAAACCAGTTCGGGGTCGAGAGCCGAGGTCGGCTCGTCGAAGAGCAGGAGTTCGGGGCGCATGGCGAGCGAGCGGGCGATGGCGACGCGCTGCTGCTGGCCGCCCGAGAGCTGGGAGGGATAGGCGTCGCGCTTGTCCGCGAGCCCCACCCGTTCGAGAAGCGCGAGCGCCCGCGCCGTGGCCTCGCCGGCAGGCTCGCCGAGCACCTGCACCGGTCCTTCGATGATGTTCTGCAGGGCCGTCAGATGCGGGAACAGGTTGAAGCGCTGGAACACCATGCCGATCGAGCGGCGCTGGCGGGCGATGGCCTTGTCGTCGAGTTCGTAGAGCTTGTTGCCCTCGCGATGATAGCCGACGCGCTCGCCCGAGACCCAGAGCGCGCCGCCATCGATGCGCTCGAGTTGGTTGATGCAGCGCAGGAAGGTGCTCTTGCCCGAGCCCGAGGGGCCGATGATGCAGAGCACCTCGCCCTTCGGAATGGCGAGATCGATGCCCTTGAGCACCTTGAGCGTGCCGAAATGCTTCTCGACCTTCTGTGCGATGACGAGCGGGGCACCGGCCGCAAGGTGGTCGGGATCGGTCGTCCGGATCCTTGGGAGGGTGTCGTTCATGGCCCCTCTCCTCAGCGTTGCGCCGGCGCGGCGACGCCGCGGGCGTAATAGGCCTCGATCCGCCCCTGGATCAGGCTGAGGATGGTGACGACGATCACGTACCAGATCGCCGCCACGATCAGCAGTTCGATGACCCGCGAATTGGCGTAGTAGATGTTCTGCGCGCTGTGCAGGATCTCGGCGAACTGGATCACGCTCGCGAGCGAGGTGAGCTTCACCATGCCGATGAACTCGTTGCCGATGGGCGGCACGATCACGCGCATCGCCTGGGGCATGATGATCCGCCGCAGCAGCTTGAGGCGCGTCATTCCGAGCGTCTGCGCCGCCTCGTACTGGCCGTTGTCGACGGAGAGCAGCCCGGCGCGCACGACCTCGGCGGTGAAGGCGCCCTGCTGGATGCCGAGGCCGAGCAGCGCCGCGACGAAGGGCGTCATCACATCGACGGTCTTGAACGCGAACAGGCCGGGTATGCCGATCGTCGGGAAGACCAGCGCGAGGTTGAACCACAGCAGCAATTGCAGGAGCGCCGGCACGGCCCGGAAGAACCAGATGTAGCCCACGGCCGTCTTCGACAGCACGGGATTGGCGGAAAGCCGCATCACCGCGAAGACCACGCCGAGCGTGATGCCGAGCAGCATCGCCAGGATCGCCATGACGATCGTGTTGACGAGGCCATGCAGGATGGCGTCGACGGTGAGGAACTCGGCAACGTAGTTCCACTCGATCTGTCCGACCGCGAAGGCGCGCACGATCGCGGCCAGCGCAAGGCAGACGATCGCCGCGCCGATGATCCGGCCGAAATGCCGGCGGGGAACGATGATGAGGTTGTCGGATTCTGCGATCATC
>NZ_JBIWYK010000186.1:0-5991 GCF_044752385.1 Allobosea sp. CER48
CGCCTGCTGCGTGCCGGCCGCTACTGGATTCCGATGTGGTGGAACGACGAGGAATGGCTCGCCTACTGGGACATGTACGACCGGCCGGCCACCAAGCCGAAATTCTCCTCCGGCGCGCCGGCGATCTGGTGGTACGACGCCGAGAAGGCCAAGCGGATCGGAAAGGCGTGAGCGGGGCATGCTGAGCTATATCGCCCGGCGCCTCGCGCTGATGGTGCCGACGCTGTTCGGCATCCTGCTCGTCTCCTTCGTCATCGTTCAGTTCGCGCCGGGCGGGCCCGTCGAGCGCGTGATCTCGCAGCTCCAGAACCCTAACAGCGGTGCCGCCGACCGCGTCGGCGGGGGCCAGATGGGCGATGCCGGTGCGCAGGGCGAGGCATCGGCCTATCGCGGTGCGCAGGGCCTCGACCCCGCCTTCATCAAGGAGCTGGAGAAGCAGTTCGGCTTCGACAAGCCGGCGCATGAGCGCTTCCTGAAGATGCTCGGCGACTATGCCCGCTTCGATTTCGGCCGCAGCTACTTTCGCGACGCCCCCGTTCTGCAGCTGATCAAGGAGAAGCTGCCGGTTTCGATCACGCTGGGCCTGTGGATGACGCTGATCTCATACGCGATCTCGATCCCGCTCGGCATCCGCAAGGCGGTGAAGGAGGGCTCGCGCTTCGATACCTGGACGAGCGCCGTCGTCATCGTCGGCTACGCCATCCCGAGCTTTCTCTTCGCGATCCTGCTGATCGTTCTCTTCGCCGGTGGTTCGTTCTGGCAGATCTTTCCGCTGAGAGGGCTGACCTCCGACAACTGGGCGGAGCTCAGCCTGTTCGGCAAGGCGAAGGACTATCTCTGGCACATCACGCTGCCGGTCCTGGCCATGGCTCTCGGCGCCTTCGCGACCTCGACGCTGCTGACCAAGAACTCCTTCCTCGACGAGATCAGGAAGCAATACGTACTGACCGCGCGGATGAAGGGCCTGTCCGAGCGCGGCGTGCTCTATGGCCATGTCTTCCGCAATGCGATGCTGATCGTGATCGCGGGCTTCCCCGGCGCTTTCGTCCACGCCCTCTTCGCGGGCTCGCTGCTGATCGAGACGATCTTCTCGCTCGACGGGCTCGGGCTCCTGTCCTTCGAGGCGATCGTCAACCGCGACTACCCGGTCGTCTTCGCCAATCTCTACATCTTCTCGCTGATCGGCCTCGTCGTGCATCTCATCACCGACCTGACCTATAGCTGGGTCGATCCCCGCATCGATTTCGAGAGCCGGGAGGCGTGAGCATGAGCGACACGCTGATCGACGCTCCGCCGGCCCTGCGCAGCGACACCGCGCTCGCGCCGGCCGAGGCCAGGCAGGGCTGGCTCAAGCTCTCGCCCATCAACCGGCGCCGGCTCAACAACTTCAAGGCGAACAAGCGCGGCTGGTGGTCGCTCTGGCTCTTCCTCGCGCTCTTCGTGCTCTCGCTTTTCGCCGAATTCATAGCCAACGACCGGCCCCTGGTGGTGCGCTACAAGGACGAGTGGCTGTTCCCGGTCGCAGTGAACTACCCGGAGGAGAAGTTCGGCGGCTTCCTCGCCACCACCGATTATCGCGATCCGGTCATCGCCAAGGAGATCGCGGCCAACGGCTTCGCGATCTGGCCGCCGATACGCTATTCCTACCGCACGCATAATCTCGACCTCCCGGTGCCCGCCCCTGCGCCGCCGACCTGGATGCTGAAGGACGAGCAGTGCAGGCCGATCGCCGAGCGCACGGGCGGGTCGACCTGCCGCGACCTAGAATGGAACTGGCTCGGCACCGACGACCAGGGGCGAGACGTGGTCGCGCGGTTGATCTACGGCTTTCGTATCTCCGTATTGTTCGGGCTCATCCTCTGCGCCTTCTCCTCGGTGATCGGCATCGCGGCCGGCGCCATCCAGGGCTATTTCGGCGGCTGGACCGACCTGATCTTCCAGCGCCTGATCGAGATCTGGACCTCGATACCCGCCCTCTATCTGCTGATCATCGTGGCAGCGATCATCACGCCGAGCTTCTTCGTGCTGCTCGGCATCCTCCTGCTGTTCTCCTGGGTGGCTCTGGTCGGGGTGGTGCGAGCCGAGTTCCTGCGGGCGCGCAACTTCGAATATGTCCGCGCCGCTCGCGCGCTCGGGCTCTCCAACCGCACGATCATGATCCGGCATCTGCTACCCAACGCGATGGTGGCGACGCTGACATTCCTGCCCTTCATCCTGAACGGCTCGATCACGACGCTGACCTCGCTCGACTTCCTCGGCTTCGGCCTGCCGCCGGGGTCGCCGTCGCTGGGCGAATTGCTGGCACAGGGCAAGGCCAACCTTCAGGCTCCCTGGCTCGGCCTGTCCGGCTTCATCGTTATCGCGTTGATGCTGTCGCTGCTGATCTTCATCGGCGAGGCCGTGCGCGATGCCTTCGACCCGCGAAAGACCTTCGCATGAGCGCGCCGCTTCTCTCCGTCGAAGATCTCTCCGTCGCCTTCCGCCAGGGCGGGCGGGAGACGCTCGCGGTCGACCATGTGTCCTTCTCGATCGCCAAGGGCGAGACGCTGGCGCTTGTCGGCGAGTCCGGCTCGGGCAAGTCGGTCTCGGCGCTATCGATCCTGAAGCTGCTGAACTATCCGGCGGCGCATCACCCCTCGGGCAGGGTGCTGTTCAACGACCAGGACCTGATCGCGGCCGACGAAGACGCGATGCGCAAGGTGCGCGGCAACGACATCACCATGGTGTTCCAGGAGCCGATGACCTCGCTCAACCCGCTGCACACGATCGAGCGGCAGATCGGCGAGATCCTCGAACTGCACAAGGGCCTGCGCGGCGAGAAGGCGCGGACCCGGACGCTGGAGCTGTTGGAGCTCGTCGGCATCCGCGATGCCGCGAGCCGGCTCGATGCCTATCCGCATCAGCTCTCGGGCGGCCAGCGCCAGCGCGTGATGATCGCGATGGCGCTTGCGAACGAGCCGGAGCTGCTGATCGCGGACGAGCCGACGACGGCCCTCGACGTCACCGTTCAGGCGCAGATCCTGAAGCTGCTCAAGGAGCTCCAGGCCCGTCTCGGCATGGCGATGCTGTTCATCACCCATGATCTCGGCATCGTGCGGCGCATCGCCGACCGCGTCTGCGTGATGCTCAAGGGCCAGATCGTCGAGCACGGACCGGTCAGCGAGATCTTTGCCAATCCGCAGCACGACTACACCAAACGCCTGCTTGCCGCCGAGCCGAAGGGCCGCCCTTCCCCCGTCCCGGCCGACGCCGCGACACTGCTGGAGGCGGGACCGGTCAAGGTCTGGTTCCCGATCAAGTCCGGCCTGCTCCGCCGCGTCACCGGCCATGTGAAGGCGGTCGACGGCATCTCGGTGAAGGTGCGCGAGGGCGAGACGCTCGGCGTCGTCGGCGAGTCCGGCTCGGGCAAGACCACGCTCGGCTTGGCCATTCTCAGGCTGATTTCCTCGGAGGGGCCGATCGTCTTCCTCGGCGACCGCATCGACGGGCTGTCCAGCAAGCAGGTCCGCCCGAAGCGCAAGAACCTCCAGGTCGTCTTCCAGGATCCCTATGGCTCGCTCTCGCCGCGCATGTCGGTAGCGGAGATCGTGGCGGAGGGCCTCGCCATCCAGCAGCCGAACCTGACCTATGAGCGACGCCGCGAGATCGTGGCGCAGGCGCTTGCCGATGTCGGGCTCGACCCGGCAGCGATGGATCGCTACCCGCACGAGTTCTCCGGCGGCCAGCGCCAGCGCATCGCCATCGCACGGGCCATGGCGCTCGATCCGAAATTCGTGGTGCTGGACGAGCCGACCTCGGCGCTGGACATGTCCGTACAGGCGCAGATCGTCGAATTGCTGCGCGGACTGCAGGCGAAGCGCAAGCTGGGCTATCTTTTCATCAGCCACGACCTCAAGGTCGTCAGGGCGCTGTCGCATCGGGTGGTGGTGATGCAGAACGGCAAGGTGGTCGAGGAAGGCCCGGCAGAGGCGATCTTCGCATCGCCGCGCGAGGCCTATACGCAGGCGCTGCTGGCGGCCGCGCTCAACCTCGAAAGCGCCAGCACAGCCGCGGTGAGGGACTGAGCATGGCGCGGGCGCTCCTGATCGTGCTCGATTCGGTCGGCTGCGGCGGCGCCGCCGATGCGGCCGCCTACGGCGATGCCGGATCCGACACGCTCGGCCATATCGCCGACGCCTGCGCGGACGGCCGCGGCGACCGCGAGGGCCTGCGCAGCGGGCCGCTCAGGCTGCCGAACCTCGCACGGCTCGGCCTCGTCCATGCCTGCGAGGCCTCGACCGGCCAGCAGCTCGCCGGCATCGCGAGACCGGCAAAGCCGGAGGGCCGCTGGGGCTACGGCGTCGAGGTCAGCCAAGGCAAGGACACGCCCTCCGGCCACTGGGAGATCGCCGGTTGCCCGGTGCCGTTCCGGTGGGGTTACTTCACGGAGCTGGAGGGCTCGTTTCCGCCGGAACTCATTGCCGGCATCGTCAAGGAAGGCGCGCTCCCCGGCATCCTCGGCAACAAGCATGCATCGGGCACCGTCATCATCGAGGAGCTCGGAGAGGAGCATATCAGGACGGGCAAGCCGATCTGCTATACTTCCGTCGATTCCGTGCTGCAGATCGCGGCGCATGAGGAGCATTTCGGGCTCGACCGGCTCTATGCGCTATGCAAGGTCGTCCGCGGCCTCGTCGATCCCCTGCGGATCGGCCGGGTCATCGCGCGGCCCTTCGTGGGTTCGCCGGAGGAAGGCTTCACCCGTACGGCCAACCGCAAGGATTTCGCGATCCCGCCGCCGGACGAGACGCTTCTCGACCGCCTGACGGCGCAGGGCCGTACCGTGGTGACCGTCGGCAAGATCGGCGACATCTTCGCCCATCGCTCGACCGGCACCGAGATCAAGCCCTTCGGCAATGCTGCGATGCTCGAAGCAGCGCTTGAAGCCTGGGACGGGCTGCCGGATGGCGGCTTCTGCTTCGTCAACCTCGTCGATTTCGATACCGAGTTCGGCCACCGCCGCGACATCCCCGGCTACGCGGCGGCGCTGGAGGCCTTCGACCGACAGGTTCCGCATATCGAAGCGGCACTGAAGCCGGGCGACATCGCGGTCGTCACCGCCGACCATGGCAACGATCCAAGCTGGCCCGGCACCGACCACACGCGCGAGCACGTGCCGATCCTCGCCTTCGGGCCCGGCATCGCACCGGAGCCCCTTGGCCGGCGCGAGAGCTTCGCCGATATCGCGGCGAGCCTCGGCATTTTCCTCGGCATCGGGCCAGTCGGCCCCGGCCGCCACTGGTAGGTCAGGCGGCCGCCACGCGCTCGCAGAAATGCGCGACCTCGCGGCGGATGTCGTGCGCCTGCTGTGCGAGCGCGTTGGCCGCGCCCTGCAATTGCTGCGCGGCGCCATGGGTCTGCCGGGTCATGACCTCGAAGCTTCCGGCAACATCGGCACTGCGCTGGGCGCCTTCGAAAGACAGCCTGACCTGATGGGCGATCTCCGCCGTGGCTCGGCTCTGCTCGTCCACCGACAATGCGATGGCGTCGGCGACGCTCTCGACAGCGCCGATCGCCTCGACGATCTCGCGGATCGACTTGAGCGAGCGCTGCGAAGCCTGCTGCATCATGCCGATCTGATACGAGACGTCGTCCGTAGCCTTGGCGGTCTGGGCAGAGAGCGTCTTCACCTCGCTGGCGACGACCGCGAAACCGCGCCCCATCTCGCCGGCTCGCGCGGCCTCGATCGTCGCGTTGAGCGCGAGCATGCTGGTCTGTGCCGCGATGCCCCGGATGATTTCGACGACGGCGCCGACATTCTCGCTGCTATGGGCCAGGTTCTCGATCTCGGTGCTCGCATGGCGCGCCAGCGTCGCCGCGGATTTCGAGCCATCGGCCGAGTGACCGGCGTTGCGGCCGATCTCCCCGATCGACGCGACGAGTTCCGTACTGGCGGCAGAAAGGTGGTCGATGCTTTCCATGGTGCCGGCCGCCGAGCCGGAAACCAGCGCG
>NZ_JBIWYK010000187.1:0-5962 GCF_044752385.1 Allobosea sp. CER48
ATCACGCTCCGGGGCAGGCGCATGACTTGTGTCGGCTCCCGCGCGATCGCGGTGACCTGCCGCGGCAAGGAGGTGAAGAGGGCGAGTTCGCCGATCATAGCGCCGGGCCCGAGGATCTCGCTCGCGGGCTGGCCGTCATCCTGCGTCGTGATCGCAATCGCGCCCGAGACCACCAGCACGGCACCGTCCGAAGGTTCGCCGGCACGGAACAGCACATCCCCGGCGCGCAGGATGCGGCTTTCCGCCGCAAACGCCAGCAGCCGCAGCGCGTCGCGTTCCATCAGGCTCAGCAGCGGCTGCCGGGCCAGCAGGGACATATCGTCGTCGAGTGCCATCCGTCAGGGGTTCAGCCGATAGCCGCCGGCATCGGTGACCAGCAGGCGGGCATTACCCGGATCAGGCTCGATCTTTTGGCGCAGGCGATAGATATGCGTTTCCAGCGTGTGGGTCGTAACCTGGCTGTTATAGCCCCAGACCTCCTGAAGCAGCACCTCGCGCGCAATGGGCTTGCGGCCGGCGCGATAGAGAAAGCGCAGGATCGCCGTCTCCTTCTCGGTGAGCTTGGTCTTCGAGCCCTTCTCGCTGACGAGGAGCTTCGATCCCGGATGGAAGGTATAGGGACCGACCTGGAAGATTGCGTCCTCGCTTGCCTCGTATTGCCTCAAGTGGGCGCGGATCCGCGCCAGCAGCACGGCGAACTTGAACGGCTTCACGACATAGTCGTTGGCACCCGCCTCGAGCCCCAGCACGGTGTCGGCGTCGGAGCCCTGGGCCGTCAGCATAACGACCGGGCTCTTGAAGCCGTTCTTGCGCATCACCTTGACGGCCTCGCGCCCGTCCATGTCGGGCAGACCGACATCCATGACGACGAGGTCGACGCGCTCGCCCTGGACGGCCTTCACGGCAGCGGCGGCGTTGCCCGCCGTCGAGAGCCTGAACTCCTCGTACAAGGCCAGCTGCTCCGCGAGAGCATCCCGCAGGGTCTGGTCGTCATCGACCAGGAGAATATGATGGACGACGGACATAGACGGTTCGCTCGCACGCAATCGTTAAGGCAACATGAGCCCGCTGAGTCGTCACCGCAAGTCAGGCAGCCTGGAATTCCCCGTGAGAAACCGTCCGTCCTCCTTTGCCGGCCCGCGCAAGCTGTCCTCGCTGCGGGTCTTCGCCTCCGTCCATGACCGCCGCAAGGGCTTCCTCGTGGCCGGCTCCTCGGTGTTTCCCTGTGCGCTCGGTCGCTCGGGCATCCGCACCCACAAGCGCGAGGGCGACGGCGCTACGCCGCGCACGGCCCTGCCGCTGCGCAGCGTCTTCTATCGTGCCGACCGCCTTGCCCGGCCGCGCACGCTGCTGCCCATGAAGGAAATCGGCCCTCGCGACGCCTGGTGCGACGATAGGGAGGACCGCCGCTACAACCGCCTGATCGACCGTCCCCCCGGCGAGGCCGAGGAGCGCCTGCAGCGCGAGGACAATCTCTACGATGTCATCGTCGAGCTCGGCTGGAACGACCGGCCGGTGATTCGCGGTCGCGGCAGCGCGATCTTCTGGCACCTTGCCCGGCCCGGTTTCACGCCTACGGCCGGCTGTGTCGCGGTCGAGGGCCATGTCTTCGCCAAGGTGCTGCCCCGGCTCGCGCGCCATTGCCGGATTCTGGTCAGATAGGCCGAGTTCGGCTAGAAGCAGCAGCGAGCACCGTCTCGACCATCCTCTCCGGAACCGGCCGACGCCTGCGGGCACCGTCCCGCTTCGCCGCGCCGCTCCCAATTCGAGAACTGCGATGACTGATTCGGTCTCTTCCGGCCTCCGCTTCGGGCGGATCGCTGCCATGTTGCCCGTCGTCGACATGGCACGGGCCTGCGACTTCTACATCGGCGCCTTCGGCTTCCGGAAAACCTTCGAGAACGGCGATCCCGTCGGCTTCATGATCCTGAAGCGCGATTCCGCCGAACTGCATCTGACGCTTCAGCCCGGGCACAAGGCCGCGCCCTTCAATGTCGCGCATATGATGGTCGAGGACATCGACGCCGTGCACGCCATCGTCCGGTCGCGCGGCCTGCGCATCGTCAAGGGCCTGCGCGACAAGGACTACGGCCTGCGCGCCTTCGTCTTCGAGGATCCCGATGGCAACCGCATCGACGTCGGGGAGCCGTTGCGCGGCTAGCCCCGCGCCCCGAAGATTGCGCTGCCGACCCGCACATGGGTCGCACCGAGCTGGATCGCCGCCTCGTAATCGGCGCTCATGCCCATCGACAGTCCCTTGAGTCCGTTGCGGGCGGCCATCTTGGCGAGCAGGCCGAAATGCGGGGAAGGCGGCTCCTCGGCCGGCGGGATGCACATCAGCCCCTCGATCGCGAGACCGTGAACATCCCTGCAACTGGCGATGAAACCATCGACGTCCGCCGGCAGGACGCCGCCCTTCTGCGGCTCCTCGCCGGTGTTGACCTGCACGAACAGTCGCGGCGTCCGCGCGGTCCGCCCGATCTCGCGGGCCAGTTCCTTCGCCAGGCTCTCCCGGTCGAGCGACTGGATGACGTCGAAGAGCTCGACCGCCTCACGCGCCTTGTTCGATTGCAGCGGCCCGATCATGTGCAGTTCGGCATCCGGGAAGCGCTCCTTCAGCGCCGGCCACTTCGACTTGGCTTCCTGAACGTAGTTCTCGCCGAAGATGCGCTGCCCGGCTTCCAGAGCTTCGACGATCTGCTCGGCGGGCTTCGTCTTGGAGACGGCCACCAGCGTAGCCGAGCCCGGCCTGCGCCCGAAATCGCGCTCGGCCCGGCCGATCGCCGCCCTGATTTCAGCCAAACGCGTAACCGTATCGCTCATCTGCCAGCCTCTCATGCCCTGCGCGCCGTTGACCGCGTGCGCGCAATGGTGTCCTAGAGCAGGTTGCAAGATTCCGACATCCGGTTTTTGCATTCAGCCCCTGCGCCGGCCTGCCTCCGGGAGCCGGCAAAACCGCCAAGAATTGCCCGCTGACATGGCCGTCGAACGCTACAATCCGAAAGAGTCCGAGCCGAAATGGCGCACCGTCTGGGAGGAGCGCAAGCTCTTCGAGACGAAGAACGACGATACGCGGCCGAGCTACTACGTCCTCGAGATGTTCCCCTATCCGTCCGGGCGCATCCATATGGGCCATGTCCGCAACTACGCGATGGGCGACGTGGTCGCGCGCTACAAGCGGGCCAAGGGCTTCTCCGTGCTGCACCCGATGGGCTGGGACGCCTTCGGTCTGCCGGCCGAGAACGCCGCCAAGCAGAAGAAGGTCCACCCGCGCGAATGGACCTACGAGAACATCGCGACGATGCGCAAGCAGCTCAAGTCGATGGGCCTCTCGCTCGACTGGAGCCGCGAGCTCGCGACCTGCGACCCCAGCTACTATCGCCACCAGCAGAAGATGTTCCTGGACTTCCTGAAGGCCGGGCTGGTCGACCGCAAGACCGCCAAGGTCAACTGGGATCCCGTCGACGAAACCGTGCTCGCCAATGAGCAGGTCATCGACGGCCGCGGCTGGCGTTCCGGCGCGCCGGTCGAGATCCGCGAGCTGACCCAGTGGTTCTTCAAGATCACCGAGTATGGCCAGGAACTGAACGACGCGCTCGACGGTCTGACTCGCTGGCCCGACAAGGTCCGGCTGATGCAGAAGAACTGGATTGGCCGATCGGAAGGCCTGCTCGTTCGTTTCGCACTCGAATCGAACGCCGCCCGCCAGAATGAGGTCGAGGTTTACACCACCCGTCCTGACACGCTGTTCGGCGCCAAATTCGTCGCCGTCGCGCCCGATCACCCGATCGCCAAGGCCATCGCAGCAAACAATCCCGAACTGCAGGCCTTCATCGAGGAGTGCAAGCGCACCGGCACGGCGC
This sequence comes from Allobosea sp. CER48, assembly GCF_044752385.1. NCBI lineage: Bacteria > Pseudomonadati > Pseudomonadota > Alphaproteobacteria > Hyphomicrobiales > Alloboseaceae > Allobosea > Allobosea sp. CER48. Next base: position 3,864 of record NZ_JBIWYK010000187.1, read on the forward strand.
AGGAAGCCATCGACAAGGCCGAGAAGCTCGGCTTCGACACCGGCCTGCGGGCTGTCCACCCCCTGGATCCGGGCTGGACGCTGCCGGTCTATGTCGCGAACTTCATCCTGATGGAATACGGCACCGGTGCCATCTTCGGTTGCCCGGCGCATGACCAGCGCGACCTCGACTTCGTCAACAAGTATGGCCTGGGTAATACCCCGGTGGTAGCGCCGGAAGGTACCGATCCCGCCGGCTTCGTCATCACCGACACCGCCTATGATGGCGAGGGGCGGATGATCAATTCCCGCTTCCTCGACGGTATGACCATCGCCGAAGCCAAGGAGGAGGTCGCACGCCGCCTTGAAGGCGAGACGCGCGGCAACCGGCCGGTCGGCCAGCGCAAGGTCAATTTCCGCCTGCGCGACTGGGGCATCTCGCGCCAGCGCTACTGGGGCTGCCCGATCCCGGTCATCCATTGTTCCGACTGCGGAACGGTCCCGGTTCCCGATGCCGACCTGCCGGTCGAACTGCCGGATGACGTCTCCTTCGAGAAACCCGGCAACCCGCTCGACCATCATCCGACCTGGAAGCATGTCGCCTGCCCGCAATGCGGCAAGGAGGCCCGCCGTGAGACGGACACGATGGACACCTTCGTCGATTCGTCCTGGTATTTCGCGCGTTTCACCGATCCCTGGCGCACGGAAAGCCCGACCGACCGCAAGGCCGTCGACCGCTTCCTCCCGGTCGACCAGTATATCGGCGGCGTCGAGCATGCGATCCTGCACCTGCTCTATTCGCGGTTCTTCACCCGCGCCATGAAGAAGACCGGCCATGCCGGGCTGGACGAGCCTTTCGCCGGCATGTTCACCCAGGGCATGGTCGTCCACGAGACTTACCGCGCTGCGAATGGCGATTGGGTCGAGCCGGGCAATGTTCGAATCGAGGTCTCCGGCAGTGATCGGCGCGGCTTCGACGTCGAGACCGGTGCCCCGATCGAGATCGGCCCGATCGAGAAGATGTCGAAGTCCAAGAAGAACGTCGTGGACCCCGACGATATCATCGCCTCCTATGGCGCCGACACGGCGCGCTGGTTCATGCTCTCCGACTCCCCGCCCGATCGTGACGTGATCTGGACCGACGAGGGCGTGCAGGGCGCGGCCCGTTTCGTCCAGCGCCTCTGGCGCCTGGTGGCGGAGATTGCCGAGCGTACCGGTGGCAAGGCGCAAAGGCCGGCGCAGATCGGCGACGCGGCGCTGGCGTTGCGCAAGGCCAGCCATCGCGCGCTTGAGGCCGTCGGCGCCGATATCGAGCGGCTGGCCTTCAATCGCTGCATCGCGCATGTCTACACGCTGACCAACGCGATCGGTAAGGCACTCGACGCGGCCGCCGAGAAGCCGGAGCTCGATAACGATGTCGCCTTCGTGCTCCTCGAAGCTGCCACGATCGTCTCCCAGCTTGTGGCGCCGATGATGCCGCATCTGGCGGAGGAATGCTGGCAGGCGCTGCGTCTGCCGGGCCTCGCCGGCGAAGCGCCTTGGCCGGAGGCTGATCCCGCGCTGCTGAAGGACGACAGCATCACGCTGCCCGTCCAGCTCAACGGCAAGAAGCGGGCGGAGGTGACGGTTCCGGCCGATGCCGATACGGTGGCTGTGGAAGCGGCGGTTCGCGCCAGTGAGGCCGTGCAGCGGGCACTGGAAGAACGCCCGATCCGCAAGATCATCGTGGTTCCCGGGAGAATCGTGAATGTCGTCGTCTGAAGCCGTTCTCCCCCGCCGCGCATTGCTGGCGGCCGTGCTTGCGGCCGCGGCTTTCGCGGGCGGCTGCTTTCAGCCGCTCTATTCCGAGAACACGACGAGCACCGTCGGTGGCAGCGTCAAATCGGCGATGCGGGCCATCGAGATCCCCGAGATCAAGGGGCTGATGGGCCATTATTTCCGCAACGAGCTCGTCTTCGAGCTCGACGGCGGTGGCGAGCCCGACGCCCAGAGGAAGCTGAGGCTCGAGGCCAACATTGCCGAAGCGGTCGAGGTCGTCACGGTCGACTATGCCGCGGGTCGCGCCGATTCGGCCGTCCTCGTCGCCACCGCGACATGGAAAGTCACCCGTATCGGCACCGG
>NZ_JBIWYK010000188.1:0-5947 GCF_044752385.1 Allobosea sp. CER48
AAAAACCGGCCGCGAGGGCCGGTTTCTTGTTTCGATGCTGTCCGTCCGATCAGGCGCGGACCTTGCTGCGGTCGCGCCTGCGGTCGGCGGCGGGTTGGTAGGCGATGCGCGAATGATGGGCGCAATAGGGCAGGCCGGTCTGCGAGCGGGCGCCGCAGAAGCGGAAATCGGGGCTCGTCGGATCGCCCATCGGCCAGCGGCACATGTACTCGCGCAGGTCCATGATGGTGACGCGCTCCGAGAACGGGATCACCACGTCCTCGGACGGCAGCGGCGCGGCTTCGATCTCGGCCTCCGGAGCGAAATCGGGAGCCAGCGCGTTGGCGCCGCGCGTGACGGCCGCCGGGCTCGCCATCGGGTGGCTCGGCGAGCGTGTCGGCGCCTTGCGCGGGGCCGCGTTACGGGGCGCGGCCGGCTGGGTCGCGCTCTTGGCCCGGCCCGAAAGGCCGAGACGGTGAACCTTTCCGATCACCGCGTTGCGCGTGACATTGCCCAGCTCGGCAGCGATCTGGCTGGCGCTCAGCCCATCGCTCCAGAGCTTCTTGAGCAGTTCGACGCGCTCGTCAGTCCATGCTCCGGCTTCGTTCATCCGCATCACCTGTCTTGTCCGGCCGGCTCCTTGCGGAACCCGCCTTTAAGGGCGCTTCGTGACGGAATCCGGGACCGTCGGCGATGTCGCTGGGACAAAGCCGCTACTGCCGCAACAGACGGTACAGGGGACGCCGCACGAAATGTCGTATCCGACGAAGAGAACCATACAAGCGGCAGTGACTCGCGAACAAGAGTCGGCGAATCCGAATTGGGCTTTTCCCCAGACGATTCGTGTTTGCGCCGTCAAGCGAATCCTTTTGGCAACACCGGCCACGCCGCTTTGAATTGACAGCCTCGGCCGCCTTAAGCATATTTATCCACAAGGTGACGCCGCCCCGATCGGGCGGCGCTTATGTTTGCGGAACCAAGGCCCGAACGATGCGGATGACGGCGCGACGAGAGATCAGGAGCTGGGTGCGACGATAACGTCGTCACCGGGTCTTATCGTGGCTGCGTGCCTGCAGCATCCATCCCGGATCGTCGTTCTCCGTTCAGCGCCAATCCGTTCTCACCCGTCCCCCTTCGCGAGGATCTTCGTCTCATGGCTCCCGCCCCTGCTTCCGCCAGCCAATCCGTGCTCGTGCCGACCTATGCCCGCGCGCCCGTCGCTTTCGAGCGCGGCGAAGGCCCCTGGGCGATCACCGCCGACGGTACGCGCTATCTCGACTTCGGGGCCGGCATCGCCGTCAACGCGCTCGGCCATGCGCATCCGCACCTGGTCAGGACGCTGACCGAGCAGGCCGCCAAGATCTGGCACACCTCGAATCTCTATGGCGCCCCGGATGGCGAGAGGCTCGCCCGTCGTCTCTGCGAGGCGACCTTCGCCGAGCGGGTCTTCTTCACCAATTCCGGCGCCGAAGCCAACGAGTGCGCCATCAAGATGGCGCGGAAGTACCACGCGGCGAAGGGCCATCCCGAGCGCTACCATATCATCACCTTCGAAGGTGCCTTCCACGGCCGGACGCTGGCGACCATCGCCGCCGGCGGCCAGCAGAAATATATCGACGGCTTCGGCCCCAAGGTCGACGGCTTCGATCAGGTGCCCTTCGACGACGAAAAGGCGCTTCGGGCCGCGATCACGCCCGAGACCGCGGCGCTGATGATCGAGCCGATCCAGGGCGAGGGCGGCCTGCGTTCCGTTCCGGCCCGGTTCCTCAAGCTCCTGCGCGAGCTCTGCGACGAGAACGGCCTCCTGCTGATCTTCGACGAGATCCAGACCGGCGTCGGCCGCACCGGCAAGTTCTTCGCGCATGAGACCTACGGCATCACGCCGGACATCATGTCGATCGCCAAGGGCATCGGCGGCGGTTTCCCGATGGGTGCCTGCCTCGCCACGGAGGAGGCGGCTTCCGGCATGACGCTCGGCACGCACGGCACCACCTTCGGCGGCAATCCCCTCGCTATGGCCGTCGGCAACGCCGTGCTCGACATCGTGCTCGAGCCCGGCTTCATCGAGCGTGTCGGCCAAATCGCGCTGCGGCTGAAGCAGTCGCTGGCAGAGCTCAAGGACAAGCACCCCGAGGTCGTCGCCGAGATTCGCGGCGAGGGCCTGATGCTCGGGCTCAAGCTGCACACCCTCAACACCGACTTCGTCAACGAAGCCCGCGCTCAGGGCCTGCTCGTCGTCGGTGCCGGCGACAACGTCGTGCGCCTGCTGCCGCCCCTGATCATCACCGAGGCGGATGTCGCCGAGGCGGTATCGCGGCTGGACAGGACTGCCAGCGCCGTCGAGGCGACGCTGAAGCGTCCTGCCGCCGAATAAGTTCAACCACGCAACCCCGCGAAGCGAAGGAAGCGCCCGTGACGCGCCATTTCCTCGATCTCTCCGATTTCTCCGGCAGCGAGCTGCGCGCGATCCTGCGCGCCGGCGAGGAGATGAAATCGCGACGTCGCACGCCTGCCGCCGCGGGGGACCGCCTGCTCGAAGGCAAGGTCATCGCCATGATCTTCGAGCAGCCTTCGCTGCGGACCCGCGTCTCCTTCGACGTCGGCATCCGCGAGCTCGGCGGCTCGCCGATGATGGTCGCGGGCCACGAGATCGAGCTCGGCGAGCGCGAGACCATCGCGGATACCGCCCGCGTGCTGTCGCGCTATGTCGATGCGATCATGATCCGCATTCTCGACCATGATTCATTGGTCGAGATGGCGCGCTATGCCACCGTCCCGGTGATCAACGGCCTGACCAAGCGCCAGCATCCCTGCCAGGTCATGGCCGATGTCATGACCTTCCAGGAGCGCAAGGGCTCGATCCAGGGCAAGCGCATCGCCTGGACCGGCGACACCAACAACGTGCTCACCTCCTGGGTCCACGCCGCCGGCCGACTCGATTTCGAACTGGCCATCGCGACGCCGGAAGAGCTCGCGCCGCCGCCGGCCCTGATCTCCTGGGCGAAGAAGCAGGGCGCCAGGCTCTCGCTGACCACCCGCCCGGAAGAGGCCGTCGAGGGCGCCGATTGCGTCATCACCGATTGCTGGGTCTCGATGGGCGACGAGGAAGGCACCCGTCACAACCTGCTGCGGCCCTATCAGGTCGACGACAGGCTGATGGACCGCGCCGACAAGGAGGCGATCTTCATGCATTGCCTGCCGGCCTCGCGCGGCGAGGAGGTCACCGACCAGATCATGGACGGTCCGCAATCGGCCGTCTTCGACGAGGCAGAGAACCGGCTGCATGCGCAGAAGGGCATTCTCGCCTGGTGCTTCGGCGGAGTGGCGGCCTGATGGCCGCCGATGACGTAGCCGCGGTCGGGCTCGACGATCGGGTCGTGCCCTTCGCCGTGCCCGATCTCGACGTGCGCGGCCGCGTCGTGCGGCTGGGCCCGTCGATCGACACGATCCTCGACCGGCACGGCTATCCCGCGCCGGTCTCGCGCGTGCTCGGCGAGGCCGCGGCGCTGGCCGTCCTGCTCGGCACGGCGCTGAAATTCGAGGGCCGCTTCCAGCTCCAGACCAAGAGCGACGGCGCCATCCCGATGATGGTGGTCGACTTCAACGCGCCCGACAATTTCCGCGCCGTCGCCCATATCGACGAGGCGAAGCTGACCCAGGCGCTCGCGCTCGACAAGCTCTCGACCGGCCAGCTGCTGGGCGAGGGCCACCTCGCCATGACGGTCGACCAGGGCACGGCGACCACGCGCTACCAGGGCATCGTCGCGCTGAAGGGACAGAGCCTCGAAGAGGCGGCGCATCAGTATTTCCGCCAGTCCGAACAGATCCCGACCCGGGTGCGCCTCGGTGTCGGCACGGTCACGACCGGCGGGCGGCCGCAATGGCGCGCCGGCGGCATCCTCGTCCAGTTCATGCCGCATTCGCCCGATCGGCTGCGCGCTGCCGACATCCACCCCGGCGATGCGCCGGAAGGGCACCAGATCCTGACCGGCGACGATCCCGACGGCATCAGCGACGACGCCTGGATGGAGGCGCGCTCGCTGGTCGAGACGGTCGAGGATCACGAGCTGCTCGACCCGATGCTGGAGAGCGAGCGCCTGCTCTACCGGCTCTTCCACGAGCGAGGCGCCCGTGTCTTCGAGCCTGTCATCGTCCACGAGGCCTGCCGCTGCTCGCGAGAGCGCGTGCTCACGATGCTGCGCGGCTTCTCGCCCGAGGATCGTCGCGCGATGATCGCCGATGACGGCAAGCTCGGCGTTACCTGCGAGTTCTGCTCGCGGCGCTACTCGTTCGACCCGGCCGAGGTCGAGCAGGGTCTTTCGGCCGGGCTGTGACGCCCCATGCGTGGGACCGCGCGGAAGCGCGGCCCGGGCAGGAAGGCGGCCTTCAGCCGGCCTGGCACTCCGTCATCAGCTTGCGCATGAAGGTCTCGCCGGCCTCAAGCTGCTCCAGCGTGATGTATTCGTCGGGCTGATGCGCCTGGTCGATCGAGCCGGGGCCGCAGACCACGGTCGGCAGCCCGGCCTGCTGGAAATGGCCGGCTTCGGTGGCGTAGGCGACCGCGATCGTGTGGTTGCGCCCGGACAGGCGCATGGCGAGCCGCTCGGCCTCCGAACCCGGTTCCGGCGCCAGCCCCGGCACGTCCGATGTCATCTCCGTGCTGACGGACGCGCTCGGCGCCGTCTTGCGCATGCGCTCCTGAACCTTCTCCGACAGGGCCGCAAAGCGAGCGGGGCCGGCCTCCGGGTCCGACGTCGGCAGCGTCCGGATTTCCCAGAGGATCTCGGCATGGTCGGCGAGGATGTTGCGGGCGATGCCGCCCTGGAACGAGCCGATATGCACGGTGTCGTAGGGCGGGTCGAAGCGGCCGCTGGCGTCGAGGCGCTGCTTCGCGTCCTCGGCCATGTGGTCGAGCTCGGCGGCGAGCAGCGCTCCGGCATGGACGGCGCTGGCGCCGAGCTCGGGCTTCGAGGAATGCGCCGCGAAGCCCTTGACGATGGTCTGGAAGGTCCGGACGCCCTTGTGGGCATCGCAGATGTCGAGCGAGGTCGGCTCGCCGACGATGACGGCGCGCGGCCGCGGCAGCGTCTTGCCCATCGCGGCGATGCCGTCGATGACGCCGAGGCAGGTCACCTCCTCGTCATAGGACAGGAAGAGATGGATCGGCGTCCTGAGGCCGGCTGCCAGGAAATCCGGCACCAGCGCGAGCCCCAGGGCGAGGAAGGCCTTCATGTCGACGGCGCCCCGGCCATAGGCCCGGCCGTTCTCGACATGCAGGGTGAACGGGTCGCGGCTCCAGGCCTGGCCCGCCACCGGCACGACATCGGTATGTCCGGACAGCACGATGCCGCCGCGATCCTGCGGGCCGACGGTCGCGAACAGTGCGGCCTTGTCGCCCGCCGCATTCGGGAAGCGCACGGACGGCACGCCCCAGCTGGTCAGGTAGCCTTCGACGAAGTCGATCAGGGGAAGGTTGGATTTGTCGCTGATCGTGTCGAAGGCGACGAGGCGGGCGAGCATCTCGAGCGGCGTAAAGCGCTGCCCGGCTTGAGCGGAGGCGGTCAATGCAGAACCTTCTTCACATAGGGGGAGTCGAGCGGGAAGAGCGGCACCTCGACGTCGAAGATCGTGCCGCTCTCGTCCTGCATGGCGTAGAAGCCATGCATCGAGCCGTCAGGCGTCGTCAGCGGGCAGCCGGAGGTGTAGTTGAAGCTTTCGCCGGGGCGCAGGACCGGCTGCTTGCCGACGACGCCCTCGCCGCGCACTTCGTGCACCTCGCCGCGACCGTCGGTGATGAACCAGTGCCGTGTCATCAATTGCACCGTCTGCGTCGAGAGATTGACGATCTCGATCGCATAGGCCCAGAAGTAGCGGCCCTGCGCATGCGAGGATTCCGCTTCCATGAAGGATGGCGCCGCTGTCACGCGCACGCCGTGCGTCTGTGCCTGATACATCGTCGAGGCTCCGG
>NZ_JBIWYK010000189.1:0-5940 GCF_044752385.1 Allobosea sp. CER48
CTTCAAAGAAAAGCCCGCCCCGGAATGCCGGGGCGGGCTCTTTCGTTCAGGCCGGATCAGCCGTCGCGATCAGTTCTCGACATAGGAGATTTTGCCGTCGGCACCCTTCTTCCAGGTGTAGACGGTGTAGTCCGGGCGGGTGATGTCGCCCTTCTTGTCGAAGCCGATATCGCCGATCACGGTCTTCACCGGCTGGCCGCCGTGCAGCGCCGCGGCGATCTTCTTCGGGTCGGTCGAGTTCGCGCGCTTGGCGCCCTCAGCCATGATCTCCACGGCCGCGTAGCTGTAGAGCGTGTAGGCTTCGGGCTTGAAGTTCTTGGCTGCGAACTTCTTGACGACGGCAGCCGCCTCCGGACGCTTCTGCGGGTCCGGCGGGAAGGTCATCAGGGTGCCTTCGACGCCGGGGCCGCCGATGGTGGCGAACTCGTCGGTGGTGATGCCGTCACCCGAGACGAGCACGGTCTTCAGGCCCTGATCCCGCATCTGACGCACGATCAGGCCGCCTTCGGTGTGCAGGCCGCCCCAGTACAGGTAGTCGGCGCCGGCCGCCTTGATCTTCGAGACGAGCGCGGAGAAGTCCTTCTCGCCGGCGTTCACGCCTTCATAGAGCACTTCCTTGACGCCGCCGGCGTTGAGGCCCTTCTTGGTCTCGTCGGCGAGGCCCTGGCCATAGGTCGTCTTGTCGTGGACGACGGCGATCTTCTTGTCCTTGAAGTTCTTCAGCAGATAGGCCGCGGCGACGCTGCCCTGCTGATCGTCACGGCCGCAGGTGCGGAAGGTGTTCCACAGGCCGCGCTCGGTGATCTTCGGGTTGGTCGCCGAAGGCGAGATCATCAGGATGCCGTTCTCGGCATAGACTTCCGAGGCCGGCATGGTGACGCCGGAGTTGAAGTGGCCGAGGACCCATTTCACGCCGTCGCCAACGAACTTGTTCGCGACCGAGACACCCTGCTTCGGATCGGAGACGTCGTCGCCGACCGAGATGGTGATCTTCTGGCCGAGAACGCCGCCAGCGGCGTTGATGTCCTCGACCGCCTGTTCGGCGCCGTTCTTGAGCTGGGCGCCGAATGCGGCGTTCGGGCCGGTGATCGGGCCGCCGACGCCGAGTTTGATCTGCGCATTGGCCACGCCGGACATGGCGAGGACCGCGCCGAGTGCAATGCCGCCCAACAGCAGTTTCTTCATGTGATGCAACTCCCCTCTATGATTGACAACGGGCTGGACGGGCCACCCGTCTCGGTGCGTTCTTGTCACCCTGAGCGACAGTCTTGCGCTTTTTCTGGGGTCTGTCACGCACCAAGCTCGTGAGCTCTTTCAGAGCAATTCAGGCCGGATTTCGGCTCCGGCGCGCGGCTTCCAGCCGAAGGGGCCGGCACGCTCGAAAAGCCAGTGGTATTGCCGCGTCATCTGCTTGGCCCGGTTGTAGCGCCAGCCGGCAAAGCCGAAGGCGAGCAGCACGATGCAGTCGACGATGTAGTAGTGCAGGGTGAGCAGCGTGGCCTGGAACAGCGCGAAATGGATGAAGCGCACGAACAGGCCGAGGATCAGCATGTAGACGACGAGCTGCCAGTTCGGCCGCCAGGTGAGGGCGATGGCCCGGCCTGCCATCCAGGCGAGCCAGCCGCCCATGATTACCGTGACCAGCAGGAAGAGCCAGACCGTCGGTTCTTCGTAGAGGATGCCTTGCATCTCTTGCTCCCGGCTTCATTCGGCTTTGGAAGCGGCTGACATCGACACAGCGATGGCACGGGCGGTGTGCAGCCGTCTCTCATCAAAAAGTTGCAGCGGGAGGCCATGCTTCCGCTGCCGGTTTCTAGTGGCGGCCGCCTTCGAGATAGGCGGCGCGGACCTGCGGGTTTGCGAGGAGTTCCTTGCCCGAGCCGCTCATCGTGATCACGCCGTTGACCATGACGTAGCCGCGATGGGCGAGCTTGAGCGCGTGGAAGGCGTTCTGCTCGACCAGGAAGACGGTGAGGCCCTGGGTCCTGTTGAGCTCGCGGATCGCCTCGAAGATCTGCTTCACGATCAGCGGAGCGAGGCCCAGCGAGGGCTCGTCGAGCAGGAGCAGCTTCGGGCGGGCCATCAGCGCACGGGCGATGGCGACCATCTGCTGCTCACCGCCGGAGAGCGTGCCGCCGCGCTGCTGCAGCCGCTCCTTGATGCGCGGGAAGAGCACACAGATCTTCTCGAGATCCTCGTCGAAATGCTCGAAATTGCGGACGGCGGCGCCCATCTGCAGGTTCTCGAACACCGTCATGCGCGGGAAGATGCGGCGTCCTTCGGGCGACTGCGCTATTCCCAGGCGGGCGATCTCATGGCTCGGCATCCGCGTGATGTCGCGGCCGTCATAGGTCACCGAACCTTCGCGGGCCTGCGGATTGCCGAAGATCGTCATCATCAGCGTGGATTTGCCGGCGCCGTTCGCGCCGATCATGGTGACGATCTCGCCAGGGTTGACGTCGATGTCGACGCCCTTCAGCGCGATGATCTTGCCGTAATAGGTCTTGACGCCGCGGACGGCGAGGAGAGGCTGGGCCACAGTCACGAGATGCCGACCTCCGCTTCGACGTCCTCGACCTCTTCGTCATCGACGCCGAGATAGGCGGCGATGACTTTCGGGTCGGCCTGCACCTCGGCCGGCGTGCCGTCTGCGATCTTGGTGCCGTAATCGAGGACCACGACATGGTCCGAAATTTCCATGACGACCGACATGTCGTGCTCGATCAGCAGCAGCGCCGTCCCGAGATCATTCCTGATCGAGAGCAGCAGCGTGTTGAGGTCGAGGCTCTCGCGCGGGTTAAGGCCCGCGGCCGGCTCGTCCAGGCAGAGCAGGACGGGATCGGTGCACATGGCGCGTGCGATCTCGAGCCGGCGCTGGTCGCCATAGGGCAGGTCGGCAGCCGGGTCGTCGGCGCGATGGGTGAGGTTGATCTTGTCGAGCCAGAACTTGGCCTTGTCGATCGCCTCCTTCTCGCGGGCCTTGTAGCCGCCGACGCCGAGCACGCCGAGGAAGGTGAAGCCCGAGGCGATCATCAGCGGGTTGTGCTGGGCGACGAGCAGGTTCTCGAGCACCGTCATGCCGCCGAAGAGGCGGATGTTCTGGAAAGTGCGGGCGACCTTGGCCTTCCAGGAGATGCGGAAGTCCGGCATGCGCTCGAGCAGGAAGCTCGAACCGTCGTCATGGTTCAGCGAGACCAGGCCCTGCGTCGGCTTGTAGAAACCGGTGATGCAGTTGAACACGGTGGTCTTGCCGGCGCCGTTGGGGCCGATCAGCGCGGTGATCTCGCCCTTGTGGGCCTGGAAGGAGAGGTCGTTGACGGCGGTCAGGCCGCCGAAGCGCATGGTGACGTGCTCGACCTCGAGCAACGCACGCCCTTTGGAGTTGAAGCTGGGCATCAGCCGTGGCCCTCCTGGACGAGGTCGGCCGAGATCGTCTTCTTTTCCTTCAGGAAGGCGGTGGGCTCCCGTACCGAGATCAGGCCCCGCGGCTTCCAGATCATGATCACGACCATGGCGAAGCCGAAGATCAGCATGCGGTACTTGGTCGGGTCGAAGTCGGGGCCGAAGATCTGCTTCAGGAAGTCGAGCTCGCGCAGCAACTCGGTGCCGCCGATCATGGCGATCGCGGCAATGGCGCAGCCCCAGAGCGAACCCATGCCGCCGAGGACGACGATGGCGAGGATGACCGCCGATTCCATGAAGACGAAGGATTCCGGCGAGATGAAGCCCTGCCGCGCCGAGAAGAAGGCGCCGGCGAAGCCACCGAACATCGCGCCGATCGAGAAGGCGGTGAGCTTGGTGTTGGTGGTGTTGATGCCGAGCGAGCGGCAGGCGATCTCATCCTCGCGCAGAGCTTCCCAGGCGCGGCCTACAGGCAGGCGGCGCAGGCGCAGCGTGACGAAGGCCGTCAGCAGGGCAAGGCAGAGAATGACGTAATAGAGGAAGATCGTTCGGTAGAGAGGCGAGAATTCGAGCCCGAACACAGCCGCGAATCCGTTGTCGGCGGCCGTGAAGGGGATGCCGAAGAAGGTCGGGCGCGGGATGCCGGAGATGCCGGCGTAGCCGTTGGAAAACTCGGTCCAGTTGACCAGGACGAGGCGGATGATCTCGCCGAAAGCCAAGGTCACGATGGCGAGATAGTCGCCGCGCAGGCGCAGCACGGGGAAACCGAGCAGCATGCCCCAGAAGGCGGCCAGGATGCCGGCCATCGGCAGCAGGATCCAGAAGGACAGGCCAAAATTCTTCGCCAGCAGCGCGTAGGAATAGGCGCCGACCGCATAGAAGGCGACGTAGCCGAGATCGAGCAGACCGGCGAGGCCGACGACGATGTTCAGCCCCCAGCCGAGCATGACGTAGATCAGGATCTGGACGCCGAAATTGTCGATCCACTTCAGCGCGCCGCCCCAGCCCGCGAGCCCGATCGCGATCGCCGGGAAGGTGACGAGAAAGCCGAGACCAAACAGCGAGAAGAGACGCGAATAGCGCTGGAAGAAGGCAATGGTGCCGTGCGGGAGCAGACGCACCGCGGCCTTGCCGTCCTTGCGGCCTTGCTGGCGCAGCGCGACCAGCAGCCTCCCGATGAAGACGATGCCGACGGCCCAGGCGACAGCGTCCCAGCGCGGATCGAGCACCAGCACGTTGTCCATGTTCTGGCGGGTGCCCCAGGCCACGATCGGAATGCAGAGTCCGAGCGTGACGAGGGCGGCGAAGCCGGCCTCCTTGAGGGCCGCCTTGAAGTCGCGGCCGGGGGCGGCCGCGGTGGTTGTCGTTTGGCGTGCCATGGCGTCAGACCTTCTCGACTTCCGGCCGGCCGAGGATGCCCGAGGGCATGAATACCAGTACGATGGCAAGGATGCAGAAGGCGGCGACGTCCTTGTAGTCGATGGTGAAGTAGGCCGACCACATCACCTCGATCAGGCCGATCAGCAGGCCACCGATGACTGCGCCGGGCAGTGAGCCGATGCCGCCGAGCACGGCCGCGGTGAAGGCCTTGACGCCCGGCGTGAAGCCGTCGGCGAAGTTCACCACGCCGTAGAGCACGAGATACATCACGCCGGCCACCGCCGCGAGCGCCGCGCCCATCACGAAGGTGATCGAGATGGTGCGGTCGACGTCGATGCCGAGAAGGGCGGCCATCTTGCGATCCTGCTCGCAGGCGCGCTGGGCGCGGCCGAGCGGGGTCTTCTGCACGATGTACCAGAAGGCCGCGAGGAGCACCGCAGTCGTCAGGATGATGACGATCTGCTTGTAGGAAATCTGGACCGAGTAGGTCGCGCTCTCGATCAGGGTGATCGACTTGTTGAGCAGCGGCGGGATCGACTTGTTCCGCGGGCCCTGAACGACCTGCACGAAATTGACCAGGAAGATCGACATGCCGATCGCCGAGATCAGCGGCGCCAGGCGGAAGGATCCGCGCAACGGCCGGTAGGCCACCCGCTCGATCGTCCAGTTCCAGAGCGAGGTGAAGAACATCGCCAGAGCCAGCACGATGACGAGTGCCAGCAGGATCATGCCGGCCCCCATGCCGAGTACCGACGTCACCAGCATGAAGAAGATCAGCGCGATGAAGGCGGACAGCATGAAGATGTCGCCATGGGCGAAGTTCACCATGCCGATGATGCCGAACACCATCGTGTAGCCGATGGCGATGAGACCGTAGATCGATCCCAATGTCAGCCCGTTGATGAGCTGCTGCAGAAAGACTTCCATTGACGACGCCGACCCCTCGAACCAGCTCCCGTTCTCGTCATCAGCATGACGCTGACGCATGCGGGATGCGATTTCCATGCAGAGCTACCAATGGCTTGCGCCAGCGACAATCGCTCCGTGCCAAATTTCTGTCAAAAGCAATTACGAACGAAACGCCTCGAAAATGTGCAGAATACTCTGCGCTGCGGCGTGCTTTTGACGCATGATGATTGCGTGTTGCGCGGAGGCCGT
>NZ_JBIWYK010000190.1:0-5936 GCF_044752385.1 Allobosea sp. CER48
GCTCTCGTCGATGGAACGAGCCGGCGAAGAAAAAACGGCTTGGGAGGAGTTAGGAAATGAAATCGCTCTGGGTCATGGCCGCCGTGCTCGGCGCCGCCCTCAGCCTGCCGGCGCAGGCACAGGACAAGGTCAAACTTGTCGACGTCATCGAATTGTCGGGCGCCGGCGCTGCCGCGGGCACCAACTGGAAGAACGGCGCGGACATGGCCGCCGCCGACATCAACGCAAAGGGCGGCATCCTCGGCAAGCAGGTCGAGATCGTGCATTACGACACGCAGACCAATCCGGGTAACACCCGCGCCGCCGTGCAGCGCGGCATCGACGAAGGCGCCTATGCCATCCTCGGCCCGATCTTCTCCGGCCCGATCGGCGCCTCCATGCAGATCTCGCAGCGTGCCGAAGTCGCCCAGATCGTCGGCGGCGAGGCGGCCGGCTTCACCCGGCAGGGCAACCCCTACATCTTCCGCACCTCGATCAGCCAGGCGGCTGCGATGCCGAAGATCGCCAAATACATGAAGGACACGCTCAAGGCAGGCTCGATCGCCGTGGTCTGGGTCAACAACGACTTCGGCAAGGGCGGGCGCGACACGATCCTGCCCGAGCTGGAGAAGGCCGGCATCAAGGTCGCCGTCGACGTCTCGACCGAGCAGGGCCAGGCGGATTTCACCGCTGATGCGATCAAGGTGAAGAACGCCAATGCCGACGCCGTCTTCGTCTACCTGAACGAGGAGGAGAGCGCCCGCTTCCTGCGTGCCGCCAAGCAGCAGGGCATCACCAAGCCGATGATCGGCGAGACGACGCTGCTCGGCGCCCGGGTGCTGGAGCTTGCCGGCGATGCGGCCAACGGCGCCAAGGGCCATGTCGGCCTCTCGACGGACGCGCCCATCCCGGCCCTGCAGGATTTCGGCAAGCGCTACCGCGAGAAATACGGCTTCTCCTCGGACCATAACGGCATCAAGGGCTACATGGCCGTCTTCATGGTGAAATGGGCGACGGAGAAGCAGAAGAAGCTCGACAAGAAGGGCCTCGCCGACACGCTGCGCGGCGCTTCCATCAAGGCGAGCGAGGAGCCGGGCATCCTGATCGATACCGTCATCGAGCAGAATGGCGACCTCGACCGCGAGAGCTTCCTCGCCGAAGTCGTGAACGGCAAGCAGGTGATCAACACCACCCTGCCGAAGATCAAGCCGTAACACTCAGCCGTCATTCCCGGGCGGCGTCCGGCGCCGACCGGGAATCTCGTGACGAGAACGCAGATCCCCGTCATGGCCGGGTCGAACCCGGCCATGACGCATCCTGCTCCACACGAAGATCCGCCATGGCCGAATTCATCGCCTATCTCATTGCCGGTATCGCCACGGGCGCGATCTACGCGCTCGCCGCGATCGGCTTCACGCTGGTCTGGCAGACCTCGCAGACGATCAACTTCGCCCAGGGCGAGTTCGTCATGCTGCCGGCCGTGCTGATCCTGCTCGCAGTCAAGCTCTTTGGCCTGCCGCTCTGGGCCGGTGGCCTCCTCGGCATCGCCGTGTTCCTGCTGATCTTCGGCGCCGGATTCAAGCTCGTGGTCGTCGACCCGATGATCAAGCATGGCGTGCTGCCGCTCGCCATCGCCACCATGGCGCTGTCGATCATCATGAAGGAAGGCGCCAAGGACGGCTTCTCGGCGGAGGCGCAGAGCTTCCCCTCGCTGGTGCCGACCGACATGGTCAACCTGCTGGGTGCCTCGATCTCGCTCCAGCATATCGCCATCATCGTCGTCGCCTTCGCGGCGATCGGACTGCTGCAATGGTTCGTCGGCGGCACGCGGCTCGGCCGGCAGATGCAGGCAACGGCGCAGAACCCGACGGTCGCGCGCATCCTCGGCATCCCCGTCGAGCGGATGGTGCTGCTCACCTTCCTGCTCAACGCCGCGCTCGCCGTGGTCGCCTCGCTTTTGATCTCGCCGATCTACCTGGCGAAGTTCTCGAACGGCGAGACCATCGGCCTGTTCGCCTTCATCGCGGCCATCGTCGGCGGCTTCAACCAGGTGCGCGGTGCGCTCGTCGGCGGCATCCTGATCGGCGTAGCGGACTCGCTCGCCGCCGCCTATGTCTCGACCCAGTACCGGCTCGCCGTGCCGCTCGTCCTGCTGGTCGCCATCATCCTGATCAAGCCGGAAGGCCTGATGGGCCGCAAGGAGGAGCGCCGCGTATGAGCGCCCCTGCCGTCCAGAATTCCGCCGCCGCCCGCCGTCCGGCCCGCCGGCTCGACGCCGCGCTGATTGCGCTTGTTCTCGGTGCCGTCGTCCTCTGGTTCGCGCCCGTCGGCATGGGCCGCTACGGCACCTATGTCCTGTCGCTCTGGCTCGTCATGAGCATCGGCGTGATGGGGCTGAACCTCACGCTCGGCTATGCCGGCCAGAGCTCGCTGGCGCAGGCAGCGTTCATGGGGTTGGGCGCCTATGCCACGGCGATCCTGACGACGAAATACGGCGTCAGCTGGTATGCTGCCTTCGGCCTCTCGGGCCTGCTGACCTTCGCGGTAGGCCTGCTGCTCGGCTTTCCGGCGCTCAGGGTGCGCACGCACTACCTCGCCTTCGTAACGCTGGCCTTCTCGACGCTGATCTGGCTCGTGCTCCGCAACGAGCAATGGCTGACCGGCGGCGTCTTCGGGATCTCGAACATCAACCGGCCGGAGTTCTTCGGCATCAAGCTGTTCGGCGCGCTGGAATTCCACCGCTTCGTCGTCGTCGTCACGCTGATCCTGTCGCTGGCGCTGTGGTGGCTGATCCGTTCGCCCTGGGGCCGCGCTTTCACTGCCCTGCGCGAGAACCCGGTCCGGGCGGCGAGCCTCGGCGTCGATACCCGCGCCTACACGCTGCTCGCCTTCGCCATCGGCTCGGCCTATGGCGGCTTCGCCGGCTCGCTCTACGCCCCGCTGGTCGAGTTCATCGATCCCTCACCCTTCTCGCTGTCGCAGAGCCTCTTCCTGCTGCTGATGGTGGTGGCGGGCGGCGCCGGCTATCTCTTCGGCCCCTTCATCGGCGCCCTGCTCGGCATCGTGCTGCCGGAATGGCTGCGCTTCGCCGGCTCGCTCTACCTCATCATCTTCGCCACGATCGTGCTCGCGCTGCTGATCGTCTGCCCGCAGGGTGTCAGCGGCCTCATCGAGCGCGGCTGGGCGGCGCTGCGGCGCAAGACCGGAGGCACGCGATGAATCCGGTCCTCGAAGTCCACGACCTGCACAAGGCCTTCGGCGGCATCAAGGCCGTGAACGGCGTCTCCTTCTCGGTGAACGAAGGCGAAATCCTCGGCATCATCGGGCCGAATGGCTGCGGCAAGTCGACCCTGTTCAACTGCATCCTCGGCCAGCTCGAACCGACACAGGGCGCCGTGAAGCTCGACGGCCGGGACGTCACCAACATGCGTCCCTCCGAGCTCAACCGGCTCGGTGTCAGCCGCACCTTCCAGCTCCTGCAGGTCTTCCCGGAGCTATCGGTCCGCGAGAACCTGATCCTCGCCGGCCAGGAGCATCAGGGCTCCATGCTCGGGCGGCTTTTCGGCGCAAGCGATGCCGGGCTGTCCGAGAAGGCCGAGCAGATGATCGGCTTCTTCAAGCTCGGCCACCTCGCGGACGCCAAGGCCGGCGGCCTCTCCTATGGCCAGCAGAAACTGCTCGATGCGGCGATGGCCTTCATGGCCGGTCCCCGCCTCGTCCTGCTCGACGAGCCCGCCGGCGGCGTCAACCTGACCATGCTCGGCGACCTCAAGGAGCGTCTTCGCGCGATCAATGCCGAGCAGGGCGCAACCTTCGTGGTGATCGAGCACAACATGGATTTCGTGATGAGCTTGTGCTCGCGTGTGATCGTCCTGGCCGAAGGAAAGATGCTGGCCGAGGGCACGCCCGCCGAGGTGCGCGCCGACCCGGCCGTGATCGAAGCCTATCTCGGACATTGAGGAGCGCGGCGATGAGCACCCCCATCCTCGAACTCGACGGCGTGGTCGGCGGCTATGGCGCCATGACCATCCTCAACGGCACGACTTTCGCGGTGAAACGCGGCGCGATCACCACCGTGATAGGGCCGAACGGCGCCGGCAAATCGACCGTGTTCAAGGCGATCTTCGGCTTGCTCAAGCTGCGCGAGGGCCGCATCCGCTTCGACGGGCAGGACATCACCGGCTGGAACCAGCGCAAGCTGCTGGAGGCCGGTGTCTGCTACGTGCCGCAGGGGCGCAACATCTTTCCGGAGCTCTCGGTGCGCCACAATATCGAGCTCGGTACGGTTGCCGCCGGCTCGGGCATCACCGACATGCCGCAACGGCTGGAGGCCGCGCTCGACCGCTTCCCGGCACTGCGGCGCAAAGCCGACCAGCAGGCCTCGACACTCTCCGGCGGCGAGCAGAAGCAGCTCGAGATCGTGCGCGGGCTGCTGCTCGACCCCAAGCTCGTACTGATCGACGAGCCCTCGATCGGCCTGTCGCCCCTGATGGTGCAGGAGACCTTCGGCATCCTGAAGGACCTCCGGGCCAAGGGCGTATCCGTCCTGATGGTCGAGCAGAATGCCCGCTCGGCGCTTGAGATTTCCGACGAGGGCCTGGTGCTCGAACTCGGCCGCACCCGCATGCAGGGGCCGGCGGCGGAAATCCTCGCCGATCCGCGCATCGGCCAGCTCTTCCTGGGCGGCACGATGATCGACGCAGCCTGACAGCAGGGTTTTGACAGCGGCGCCCTCTCCTGTCGGGATAGCGCCGACCGACCAGACCGGAGCCTGCGTCCATGAAGATTCGCGCCGCCGTCCTCAATCAAAGCCCGGTCCCGGCACCCTATGCGCAGAGTCGCCCGCTGCGTATCGAGGAGCTGGACCTCGCACCGCCCGGCCGCGACGAGGTGCTGGTCCGCGTCCGTGCGGCCGGCCTGTGCCATTCCGATCTCTCGGTGATCGACGGCAATCGCCTGCGCCCGGTGCCGATGGTGCTCGGACACGAGGCGGCCGGTGAGGTCGTCGAAACCGGAGAGGGCGTCGATGACCTGAAGCCCGGCGACCGCGTGGTGATGGTGTTCGTGCCATCCTGCGGGCATTGCGCACCCTGCGCCGAAGGGCGCCCTGCCCTCTGCGAACCCGGCAACGCCGCAAACGGGCGCGGCGAGATGCTCGGCGGCGGGCGGCGGCTCTCCGTCGACGGAAAGCCCGTGCATCATCATATCGGCGTCTCCGCCTTCGCCGAGCATGCGGTGATCTCGCGCCGTTCGTTGGTCAAGATCGAGGCGGATATCCCGCATGAGATCGCGGCCCTGTTCGGCTGCGCCGTGCTGACCGGCGTCGGCGCGGCCGTGAACACGGCGCGCATCAAGGCGGGCGAGACGGTCGCGGTCATCGGTCTCGGCGGCGTCGGGCTCTCGGCCCTGCTCGGTGCCATCGCCTGCGGTGCCTCGCGGGTGATCGCCGTCGATCTCGCGCAGGACAAGCTCGACCTGGCGCTGGCGCTCGGCGCGACCGACGCCTTCAGGGCCGACACGCCGGATGTGATCGAGGCGATCAAGCAGGCGACGAAGGGCGGCGTCGACCACGGGCTGGAGATGGCGGGCTCGGTCAAGGCGCTCGACCTCGCCTATCAGATCACCCGGCGCGGCGGCACGACCACGACGGCAGGACTCGCCAACCCCGCCCATACCCTCTCGCTCTCGCCGGTCAGGCTGGTCGCGGAGGAACGGACGCTCAAGGGCTCCTATGTCGGCTCCTGCGTGCCCTCGCGCGATATCCCGCGCTTCATTGAACTCTATCAGCGCGGACGGCTGGCCGTGGACAAGCTCTGGACCAGCTCGGGCAGCCTCGACGAGATCAACGAGGGCTTCGACGCGCTGCACGAAGGCCGCACGATCCGGCATATCGTCAGGATGTGATGCGGCGCGAAGCGTCGGTGCGAGCGAGGCTGGCCGAGAGCGCGGCGAGCAAC
>NZ_JBIWYK010000191.1:0-5916 GCF_044752385.1 Allobosea sp. CER48
AGCAGGTGCTGGTCAATCTCGTCGCGAACGCCCTCGACGCCCTTGCGGGCCTTCAGGGCGCGACGCTTGCGGTGGGTGCGTGCCGACGCGGCCACAACGTCGAGATCTGGGTCGAGGACAGCGGTCCGGGAATCGACCCCTCCCATCTCGAGCGGATTTTCGACCCCTTCTTCACCACCAAGCCTGTGGGTTCGGGGCTCGGCCTTGGCCTCTCGCTCTCCTACAACATCATCAAGGACCTTGGCGGCACGCTGGCCGTCACCGAGACCGGGCCTGCAGGCACCCGCTTCCTGATCACCCTCGAAGGCGCGACGACCCACACCATGGCTCCACTGGAAGCTGACGCATGAGTGCCCCGAAGATCGTGCTCGTCGACGACGACGCCGAGGTGCTGGATGCCTGGCGGCTGACGCTCGAGCTCGACGGCTTCGAGGTCGTCACCAAGCGCAACGCCGATACCGCGCTCGCCCAGCTCACTCGCGACAGCGCGGCGGTGCTGGTCAGCGACGTGCGCATGCCCGGCCGGGATGGTTTCGGCCTGCTATCGGCGGTCGCCGCCATCGACCCGGAACTGCCGGTGGTGCTGATCACCGGGCACGCCGACGTGCCCATGGCCGTACGCGCGATCCGCGCCGGTGCCTGGGATTTCGTCGAGAAGCCCGCCGACCCGGTCCTGCTCATCGAGACAGTGCGGCGCGCCAGCGAATACCGTCGCCTCATCATCGAGAACCGCTCGCTACGGGCGGGCGCCGTACCCGACGACCCCTGGGCAGCCCGCATGGTCGGCCGCTCCCCGGCCATCGCGCGGCTGCGCGGCCGGCTCGCCGTGCTGGCCGATGCCGATGCCGACGTCCTGCTCTTCGGCGAGACCGGCACCGGCAAGGAGGTGGCGGCCCGTGCGCTGCACGATCTCGGGAAGCGCC
Source organism: Allobosea sp. CER48 (assembly GCF_044752385.1). Classification (NCBI taxonomy): domain Bacteria; kingdom Pseudomonadati; phylum Pseudomonadota; class Alphaproteobacteria; order Hyphomicrobiales; family Alloboseaceae; genus Allobosea; species Allobosea sp. CER48. Next base: position 924 of record NZ_JBIWYK010000191.1, read on the forward strand.
ATGCCGGCCGCTTCGTCGCCGTCAATTGCGGCGCCATCCCCGAGACCATGATCGAGAGCGAGCTCTTCGGCCATGAGGCCGGCGCCTTCACCGGCGCGCGCGAACGCCGCATCGGCAAGATCGAGCATGCCAGCGGCGGCACTCTCTTTCTCGACGAGATCGAGTCGATGCCGCTGGCAACGCAGGTCCGGCTGCTGCGGGCGGTGCAGGAGCGCCGCATCGAGCGCCTCGGCTCCAATCGCGAGATCGCCGTCGACATCCGCATCGTCGCGGCGACCAAGACCGACCTCGCCGCTCTCGCCAAGGCGGGCGGCTTCCGCGAGGACCTCGTCTACAGGCTGAACGTCGTCACCTTGCGCCTGCCGCCGCTGCGCGACCGACGCGAGGATATTCCCCCGCTGTTCCAGCACTTTCTGGCGCTTGCTGCAGCGCGTGCCGGCCGTTCCCCGCCCCCGCTCGGGCGCGACCTGCTGCAACGTCTCGCCCGCCAGGATTGGCCGGGCAATGTCCGCGAACTGCGCAACGCCGCCGAACGAAGCCTGCTCGGCATGGACGAGGATTTCGACGACGTGGACACCGCCGCCGCCCTTCCGGATGCGGCCGGGCGGACGCTGGAGGAGCAGGTCGCTCTGGCGGAAGCGGATGCGATCGGCGCGGCGTTGAAGCGCCATGGCGGCCGCATCGGCATCACCGCTTCGGCACTGGGGATCACGCGCAAGACGCTCTACCTGAAAATGCGCCGCTACGGCCTCAGCGGCTCCGCCGCCCTCGGTGATTGATCCGGGGATGTTACCGAACTGACCCATCGGCCGGGCGATGACGTTACCGCCACGCCCCACAGGGCGAGGCCAGAAGAAAAATTTCCCAATCAAATCAATCGAACATCGCCTGGCATTGTAGTTGCTGACCGGAGAGCATCGACCTCGACGTCGAAACGAGAGAACTCTCTGGGAGGAAGTCATGTTCAATCGCAGAACCGCGCTCGCGGCGCCGCTCGGCCTGTTGCTGGGCGCCTCGTTTACCACCGCGGTCCTTGCCCAGGCGCCTTCCGGCAAGGTGACCGTGGTCACATCGTTCTCCAAGGACGTCACCGACCCCATCAAGAAGGCCTTCGAGAAGGCCGTCCCGGGCGTTTCGCTCGAGGTCCAGAACCGCAACACCAATGCCGGCGTGAAGTATCTCGAGGAGACCAAGGCGAACAATCAGGTCGACCTGTTCTGGGCTTCCGCGCCGGATGCGTTCGAGGTGCTGAAGGGCAAGAAGCTGCTCTCGGCCTACAAGCCCAAGGCCACCGGCATCCCCGACAAGATCGGCTCCTATCCGATCAACGACCCCCAGGGCTTCTATTTCGGCTTCGCGGCCTCGGGCTACGGCATCATGTGGAACGAGCGCTACGCCAAGGCCAACAAGCTGCCCGATCCCAAGGAGTGGCAGGACCTTGCCAAGCCGATCTTCTACGACCACGTGGCCATCGCGGCGCCGTCGCGCTCCGGCACCACGCACCTGACCATCGAGACGATCCTGCAGGGCGAAGGCTGGGACAAGGGCTGGCGCACCATCAAGGAGATGGCCGGCAACTTCCGTTCCATCAACGAGCGCTCCTTCGGCGTGCCCGAACAGGTCAATTCCGGCCAGGTCGGCGTCGGCATCGTCATCGACTTCTTCGCCTTCTCCGCCCAGGCCTCCGGCTTCCCGGTGAAGTTCGTCTACCCGTCGGTCACGACGGTGGTGCCCGCCAATGTCGGCATCGTCACCAACCCGCCCAACAAGGCTGCGGCCGAGGCGTTCGTCGAGTTCCTGCTCTCCCCGACGGGCCAGGAGGTGCTGCTCGAGCCCGGCATCCGGCGCCTGCCGGTCAATCCGGCCGTCTATGCCAAGGCCGGTGCCGACTACCCCAATCCCTTCACCGACCCGCGCTTCCAGAAGATGATCGGCTTCGACGTCGACAAGTCGGAAGGTCGCACCGCCGTCGTCGACACGCTGTTCGACCAGCTGATCTCCTTCCAGCTCGACGCCTTGAAGGGCGTGAACAAGGTGCTTCACGAGGTCGACGCGGCGCTCGCCAAGAAGCCGAACGACAAGGCCAGGGCGCTGGCCGAGGAGGCGCGCGTGCTGCTCGCCGCGATGCCGGTTGGCGAGGCGCAGGCCGCCAGCGCGGAGCTGCGCGGCGCCTTCACCGGCGGCAAGGAGAAGGGTGCTCGCCAGGCCGAGGTCGAGGCGCAATGGGCGAGCTTCGCCCGCGACAACTACGCCAAGGCCAAGGCCAAGGCTGAAGAAGCGCTCAAGGCGGCGAAGTAGGCTCTCTCGCGTGTCATCTTAGTCCCGCGTGCATCCCGTGCGCGCCGCGGCATGAAACGCTGCGGCGCGGACACGGGGCCACGGGAGGACCAGGCGCCTTTCCTGCAGACGATCCCGCGTCCGCGCAGCAGCACCCTCGTGCCGCAGCGCGTGCGGGATGACACCCGGCCGCATCTCATGACAGCCATCCCGACCTCGGCACCCCGCCCCCGGCGCATCGCCGCCACGCCCGGCCAGATCGTGCTGGCGCTGGCCATCGCCGCCTTCCTGTTGATGTTCCTCGTGCTTCCTGTGGCGACGGTGATCTACGTCGCCTTCACCGAGAAGGGCACGAACAGCTTCACGCTGATCAACTTCTACGACTTCGTCCGCACGGAGCTCTTCATGCGCTCCCTGTGGAACTCGTTCTATGTCTCTGCGATGTCGGTGGTCTGGGCCTCAGTCTTTGCCCTGCCCCTTGCCTATCTGACGACGCGCTTCGCCTTCCGCGGCGCGGCCATCGTGCAGACGCTCGGCTTCCTGCCCCTGATCATGCCGCCCTTCGTCGGTGCGGTGGCTATGCAGCTCTTCTTCGGCCGCAACGGCTCGATCAACCTGCTGCTGGACGACTGGTTCGGCTTCAAGATCGATTTCATGGAAGGGCTGAACGGCGTCATCTTCGTCCAGTCGGTCCACTATTTCCCCTTCATCCTGATCAACCTCTCGGCGGCGCTGCGCAACATCGACCGCGCCATGGAGGAGGCTGCGCAGAATCTCGGTTCCTCCGGCTTCCGGCTGTTCCGGCGGATCGTCTTTCCGCTCGCCATGCCGGGATACCTCGCGGGCGCCTCGCTGGTCTTCGTCAAGGTCTTCGACGACCTCGCGACGCCGCTGCTGCTCAACGTCAAGGACATGCTGGCGCCGCAGGCCTATCTGCGGGTGACCTCGATCGGCATCGCCGACCCGATGGGCTATGTCATCTCGGTCGTGCTGATCGTCGCCTCAGTGCTGGCGATGTGGCTCTCGGCGCGAGCCCTGAAGGGGCGCGACTATGCCACGACGCAACGCGGCGGCGGCGGCCTGGCCAAGCGCGTGATGACGCCCTGGGAGGCCGTGTTCGGTTATGGCATCGTCATCCTGATCCTGGCGCTCGTGCTGGCGCCGCATCTCGGCCTGCTGCTGCTGTCCTTCGCCACGATCTGGTCGTTCTCGCCGCTGCCCGACGCCTTCACCGTCGCGCATTACGCCCGCGTTTTCGGCGAGAGCTCGGTCTACATCAAGAACACGTTGATCTATGCCAGTCTTGCCGGCGGCATCGACATCGTGCTCGGCGTCGCCATCGCCTATCTCGTGCTGCGGACAAAGCTGATCGGCCGCGAGTGGCTGGACTGGATGGCCACGGCTGCGCTCGCGATCCCTGGCGTGGTTCTTGGCATCGGCTATCTCCGGACCTTCTACGGCGTGACCCTGCCCGACGGCACACCGCTGGCATCGCTCTGGATCACCATCGTGCTCGCGCTGGCCATCCGCCGCCTGCCCTATGCGCTGCGGGCCTGCTACGCGGCGCTCCAGCAGATCTCGGTCTCGCTCGAGGAGGCGGCCGAGAACCTCGGCGCCACCAAGGTCCGCACGGTCCGGCGCATCGTCGTGCCATTGATGGCCGGCGGCATTCTCGCCGGCTTCGTCACCTCGTTCTCGACGGCAGCCGTCGAGCTTTCGGCGACACTGATGCTGGTGCAGTCCAATTCGGACGCACCGCTGGCCTATGGCCTCTATGTCTTCATGCAGTCTGCAGCCGGGCGCGGCCCCGGCGCCGCGCTCGGCGTCGTCGCTGTCATCCTCGTCGCCGCCTGCACCTTCCTCTCGCATCTCATCATCGAACGCAGCCAGAAGGCCAAGGGAATGGGCCACTGACCATGAACGCAAGCGTCTCCCTCACCACACCTGCCGTCTCCGTCGACATCGAGGACGTCAACCTGTCCTACGGCACCAATCATGTGCTCAAGGACGTCAATCTCGCGATCCAGCCGGGCGAGTTCTTCGCCTTCCTCGGCCCGTCCGGCTGCGGCAAGACCACGCTGCTGCGCCTGATCGCAGGCTTCAACCAGGCCGATACCGGCCATGTCCGGATCGGCGGCAGGGACATCACCGACCTGCCACCCTGGAAGCGCGATGTCGGCATGGTCTTCCAGTCCTACGCGCTCTGGCCGCACATGACGGTGCGCCGTAACGTCGCCTTCGGGCTCGAGGAGCGCGGCGTGAAGCGCGCCGAGGTCGAGCGGCGCGTCGAGGTTGCATTGGGCCTGGTCGGGCTCGCCCATCTCGCCGACCGCCGGCCCTCGCAGCTCTCCGGCGGACAACAGCAGCGCGTTGCTGTGGCCCGCACGGTCGCGGTCGAACCCAAGGTCCTGCTGCTCGACGAGCCGCTGTCGAACCTCGACGCCAAGATGCGCGTTCAGGTTCGGCGCGAGCTGCGCGACATGCAGCAGCGCCTCGGCCTGACCACGATATTCGTCACGCACGACCAGGAGGAGGCCAACACCATCTGCGACAGGATCGCAGTGATGAACAACGGCGTCGTCCAGCAGGTCGGGACGCCGATGGAGCTTTACGAACGGCCGGCCAATCTCTTCGTCGCCGGCTTCCTCGGCACCGCCAACATACTTGCGGGGCAGGTGCAGGGCAGCGGATCGGCCCGCTGGTTCGAGATCACCGG
>NZ_JBIWYK010000192.1:0-5897 GCF_044752385.1 Allobosea sp. CER48
CGGTAGGCGCGGTCTTGTCGGGATCGGGAAGGGTCAGCGCGCCCGTCTTCGCCGGCCGCAAGAGGTCGACGACCAGCCCGGTCTCGTCGTCGAAGGTGCGGACCTGCCACTCCTTGGGCAGTGCCAGCGTCAGGCTGAGTGCTTCCTTGCCGGCATCCAGCGCGGTCAGAGAGATGTCGGCCGGCAGCGCGCTGCGGATCTCGTCCGCCTCGACATTCATCGGCTTGTCGAACACGAGCTTGAGCGTGCCGTCCGCGAGATCGCTGGCCAGCTTCGTCTCCGCGGGGGCCTTGAAGATCAGGCGCTCCAGCGTCGGCAGGCTGGCGGAACGCATGGTCAGGAGGCTCGGCGGTGCCGGCGGCTGGCGCGCGGCTTCCTTCGCCTTCGCCTCGGCGACGCGCAGGCGCTGGGTCAGTTCGGCGATGGCCTCCGGTGGCGGGCCGGGCATGAGTCCCGACCAGGTCTGCGGCAGCAGATCGATGAAGGCCTTGTCGCCGGCCTCGATGAGATTCGCCTTGTAGGGCTGGGTCAGCGCAAAGCGCATTCCACGTCCGTCGGGGTCGACGCGGGCGACAGAAACGTAGCTGGGCAGCTCGCGGGTGATGTGGGCGATATCGACGCGCACGGGGCCGCCGAAGGCGACGATCAGCACGCCGTTGGCGACGCGGATGCGGGTCTGGATCGGCTCGTCGAAGGCGAGCGAGACACGGCCGAAGCCTGCCGGCATGGCCTCGCCCCGCATCGTGGCGCTGGCGGCGAGCGCAGGCGTGTTCAGCCCGGCGGCGATCGCGAGAGCGGCCAGCCCGATACCGAAAGCGAGGGAACGCGACAGTGGCAAACCCGAATACTCGACCCAACGCGACTGCGGGCGCTGCCGCGTCGCGCAGACGCAGCGGCCCTCGGACACGCTAGCGCGTCAACCATAACGCGCCCTTAACAAGACCGTCCGTGGTCGATCAGGAGGGCGGTCGATCAGCGCTGCGCAGCGGGGGCGATCGCCGGCAATTCGTTGCCGGGCAGGGGAGCCTCGTTGGAGGCGCGCTCGAAGCTCGGCATACGGCCGCTCGTTGCCAGCGCAACGGTCAGTCGCTCCGCGCGCTCGGGCGACATCGCAGCGAGCACTTCCGACATCTTGCGTGGGTTCATCTGCTGCACGACCGGCACGAGCACTTCGAGGCCGAGCCTGTCGAACACGCGCGCGGCATCCTTCGGCTTCATCGATTCGTACATGATGACGAGGTTCTTGATTGCCTTGGCCTCGTCGGCGGAGGCCTTGGCGGCCGGGTTTACCTTCTCTTCGAGAGCCTTGAGGTCTCCGGTCCGCCCGTCGAGCTTCTTTTCAGCCGAATCGAGCAGGCGCTCGCGCATCTCCAGCTCGCGCATGCGGCCTTCGAGCTCTTCGCGGCGCTCGCCCAGACGTTCGAGAATGGCCTTCTCGGCAGGCGACAGCGGCTTGGCCGTGCCATTCATGATGGCGGCCTTGTTGTTGGGATTGGCTGCGCGGGCCGCGTCCGCCTTGGCCTCGGCGTCCTTCTTCTCCTGCTCCTTCTTCGGGTCGGGAGAGGGCACGGAGCCGGTGGTCTCCGGGTCGAAGAAGCCAGGCGCATGGGCGCGCGCCATGATCTTCGCGAGGCCCCATCCCTCCTTGTCCGGCTTGGCCTTGTCGCTCGGGGCCTGGGCGAAGACGGGGGCAGACGTCGGGATCTTGCCGGGAGGGGAATCCTCCGCCCATGCGAGCAGCTTCAGCGCCAGGAGACCCATGGCGCCGAGAATGACTGCCGGCAGAAGGCGGGGCCGTTCGATCACGCAGCCTGTTCCTCGAGGCGGCGGGCGGCGCGGGCGCGGATGGCGGCCGCCGATTGCGCCGCGCTTTCGAGGCGGGAGACGGGAGCGGGAACCACTTCGGCGGCGGGGGCAGCCTCGGCGGGCCTGGCGCCCACGAGGGTTGCCGCGCTGACGATCTGGCCGATGCGCTCCATCACGGCTTGCCCGGCCTCGACCTGAGCCGCGAGATCGGCAGCGTAGCGCTCGGCGGTGCGCAGGCGCTCCTCCAGCGTGCGGTCGCAATCGCCGAGCGTGAGCTTGAGGCCTGCGATTGCGCGCTCGGCATTGTCGGTGGCGGTGATCAGGGCTCCGACCGTCTGGCGCATGCCGGCCTCGTCGGCCTTCAGGCGCTCGATGCGCTTGGTCAGCACGAAGCAGGTGATGATGGTGGCGACGAGCAGGCTGGCGACAAGCACATCGGCGATGAGGGTGATCGTCATGGTATCCTGCTCAGGTCGTGGCGCCGAGATGGCTGGCGAGGCTGTCGAAGGCGGCAAGCGTGGTCTTGGAGCGCCGGAGCGGGCTCGTGACCTGGACGGCGATCTTGTCGTCGACGCGGCCGATCCGGCCCTCGCTGACGATGAAGTCCCCGCAGCGCAGCGATACCGACGAGTCGGGGCGGGTGTCGAACATCAGCGTGTCGCCGATCTCGAGCTTCATGACGCGCTTCAACGGCATCTGGGTCTCGTGCAGCACGCAGGTGACGTCGACATCGGCCTGCCAGACTTCGGTCGCCAGATGGTTCTCCCAGATCGGGTCGCGCCCGAGCTTCTCACCCATGAAGCTTTCGAGCAGCAATTCACGGATCGGCTCGATGGAGGCGTAGGGAAGCAGGATATGCAGGGCGCCGCCGCGGCCCTCCATGTCGAATTTGAGTTCGACACGGATCGCTGCGTTGGCGGGGCGCGAGATCGAGACGAAGCGCGGATTGGACTCGACGCGGTCGACCGTGAAGGTCACCGGCGAGAGCGGCTTGAAGGCGGCCTCCGCATCGCTCAGCACGAGCTCGATCACGCGGCGGACGAGGCGGATCTCGATCGAGGTGAAGGGGCGGCCGTCGATCCGCGGCGCCGGCTGGCCGCGCTTGCCGCCGAACATCGCGTCGAGCACCGAATAGGTCAGCGCCGACTCGATGGTGATGAGGCCGAAATTGTCCCACTCCTCGGCCTTGAACACCGAGAGCAGCGCAGGCTGCGAGATCGAGTTGATGTAGTCGCCGAAGCGCACCGAACGGATGCTCTCCAGCGTGACCTCGACGTTGTCGGTGAAGAAGTTGCGCAGGCTGGTCGAAAGCAGGCGCACCAGACGCTCGAAGATGATCTCGAGCATCGGCAGGCGTTCGTAGGCGACCGAACCCGAATCGACGATGGCCTGGATGCCATTGCGCGATGCGCCGTCGTCGCCGCTGGAGAAACCGAGCATGGTGTCGATTTCGTCCTGCGACATCAGGCGATCTACGCCGCCTTCCTGCTCGCCATCCTCCTCGACGATGTCCGGCATCGCGGCCCAACTGGCCGCCATGCCTTCCGGGGTTAGCGGCTCGTCGCTCGGTACGGGATTGTCGCGCTCGGTGCTCATCGTTCCGCCGTCATCTCGGTGCGGTGTTCAGGGCCGGTGACCCGGCTCACTGCACCAGCAGTTCCTTGAACAGCACGGCATCGACCTTGGCGGGATAGACCGTCAGGTTGACGCGGCGCAGCAGCTCTTCCTTCAGACGGTACATGCCGGCCGAGCCTTCGAGATCGGAGGGGCGCAGTTCGCGCATGAAGACCTGGAAGGCATCCTCGATCCGCGGCAGCAGCGGCTTGACCTGGTCGGCGGCCTTGGCATCGGCGATCTCCAGCACGACCTTGATCTTCATGACCGGCTGCCGGTCCTGCTGGCCGCCATTGGACATGCTGATCATCATGTCCTTCATGTCGAGGAAGGCGATGGGGTTCTTGGCCTTGGCCGCGGCTTCGGCGGCCGCGATCTGCTCGGGGGACGGCTTTTTCAGGAAGAACCAGCCACCACCGCCGGCAGCCGCGAGGAGCACGACGCCACCGATGATCATGAAGAGCTTCTTCTTGCTCTTCGGCGCCTCTGCGCCGGCAGCGCCTTCCTCTTCCTTCTTGGCTTTCTTCGCCATCTCGTCAGCGCCCCGGACCGTCGGGCCGCGTTCTGCCGCCCCTCGTGCCACCTTCCCCAATTACAGTTAACGCGTCGTTAAGGGCGGCAGAATTTGCCGGGCGTTTCTTGCCGCTCCAGCAGCTTGTGCCGGGGTGCGGGAGGGCCTGCTTACGTATGTGTTTTCAATGATATCAATGGCTTGGTCGGATTAACCATCCTGGCACGCAGCTTGCCGGTACTGGGCCGTGGCGACTGCGCTGGGGAGCGTCGAGGTTGCCGCGGGACATGATCGGGAGTTGAGCCGTGGAGAACGCGCTTCTCATCGGCCTGTCGCGCCAGGTGGCCCTGGCGCGCGAGCTGGACGTCATCGCCAACAACATGGCGAATGTCGGCACCAATGGATTCAAGGCGCGCAACGCGCGCTTCAACGAGTTCCTCATGCCGGGGGCGAAGGCGGATGCCTTCAAGCCGTCCGACCGGCCGCTCTCGTATGTCATCGACAACGGCACGCCGCTCGACATGTCGCAGGGCGCGATCGAGCTGACCGGCAACCCGCTCGATGTCGCCCTGAAGGGTGACAACTACCTCGTCGTCCAGACGCCGAACGGCGAGCGCTACACCCGCGCGGGCTCGCTGAGCGTCGACCGGCAGGGTCGCCTCGTCACGCAGACCGGCTTCCCGGTGATGGGAGATTCCGGTCCGATCACCTTCGGCTCCAGCGAATACGCCATGCGGATCGCCACCGACGGTACGGTCAGCAGCGACCAGGGCACCCGCGGCAAACTGCGCCAGGTGCGCTTCGCAAATCCGGCGACGCTGGTCAGCGAGGGCACCAATCTCTTTTCATCGACGGTCGCGGCCCAGGCCGCCGGCCCCGAGGCCCGGCTCGAGCCCGGCGCGATCGAGCGCTCCAACGTCAAGGCCGTGGTCGAGCTGACCCGCCTGATGGAGGTGCAGCGCAACTACCAGAGCGTCGCCAACATGATCGGCAAATCCGACGAGCTGCGCAGCAAGGCGATCTCGCGCCTGGCTGACCAGCAGGCCTGATAGCGGAAAGGAGCGAGCCCCATGCGCGCCATGCAGACAGCCGCGACCGGCATGATGGCCCAGGAGATGAACGTCCAGGTCATCTCCAACAACATCGCCAACGTCCGGACCACCGGCTACAAGCGCCAGCAGATCCATTTCCAGGATCTGCTCTACGAACACTTCCGCCGCGCCGGCTCGGCGACCTCCGACCAGAACACGCAGGCTCCGGCCGGCACCTTCATCGGCTCCGGCGTCAAGACGGTCTCGACCGGCCGCGTGATGACGCAGGGCAACATCACGCCGACCGAGAAGCCGTACGACCTCGCCATCCGCGGCGAAGGCTTCTTCCGCGTTCGCATGCCGGATGGCCGCACGACCTACAGCCGTGACGGCTCCTTCGATCTCGATGCGCAGGGCCAGATCGTCACGCGCGACGGCTATCAGGTCGAGCCCGGCATCACAGTGCCCAACAACGCCACCAGCGTGAGCATCAACGCGCAGGGCATCGTCGAGGCGATGCTGCCCGGGCAGACCGCGCCGCAGCAGCTCGGCCAGATCCAGCTCGTGCGCTTCATCAACAAGGTCGGCCTCGAGTCGATCGGCGACAACCTCTACATCGAGACGGCGGCTTCCGGGCAGCCGATCGATGGCTTCGGCGGCGGCGAGGGCTTCGGCACGTTGCAGCAGAACTATCTCGAAGAGGGCAATGTCCAGGCGGTGACGGAGCTCTCCTCCCTCATCGCCGCGCAGCGCGCCTATGAGATGAACTCCAAGGTCATCACCGCCACCGACCAGATGATGTCGGCGACGACACAGATGTTCCGCGGCTGAGGCAGGGAGACGCATCATGACCCGCCTCGCCCTCGTCGCCCTGCTGCTCTCCGGCACCGCCGCTCTGGCCGCTCCGCAGCGCCACCCGCAGGCGCCCGCGGCCT
>NZ_JBIWYK010000193.1:0-5879 GCF_044752385.1 Allobosea sp. CER48
AAGCGCGGCCGCACCTTTCTGCGGATGCGCGGAGCTCGCCCGAATGACCGACCTGCCTCAACTGACGCCGTCGCAATCCGCCGACCTGCTCGTCCAGGCGCTGCCGCATATGCAGCGCTACGACCAGGAGATCATCGTCATCAAGTATGGCGGCAACGCCATGGGCGACGCCGCCACGGCCGAGGATTTCGCCGAGGACATCGTACTGCTCGAGCAGTCCGGGCTGAAGCCGGTGGTCTGCCATGGCGGCGGGCCGCAGATCGCCGCCATGCTGAAGAAGCTCGGCATCCAGTCCGAGTTCAAGCAGGGCCTGCGCGTCACCGACGCGGCGACCGTCGACGTCGTCGAGATGGTCCTGGCCGGCTCCGTGAACAAGGAGATCGTCGGCTACATCACCCGCGAAGGCGGCCGCGCCATCGGCCTGTGCGGCAAGGACGGCAACATGGTCACCGCCCGCAAGGTGACGCGTACCGTCGTCGACCCCGATTCCAAGATCGAGGAGGTCCTCGATCTCGGCTTCGTCGGCGAGCCCGAGACGGTCAACACCACCGTGCTCGATGCCGTGCTGAAAGCCGAGCTGATCCCGGTGCTGGCGCCGGTCTGCGCCGCTGCCGACGGCCAGACCTACAACGTCAACGCCGACACCTTCGCCGGCGCCATCGCCGGCGCGCTCAACGCCAAGCGCCTGCTGCTGCTGACCGACGTGCCGGGCGTGCTCAACAAGGACAAGCAGCTCATCCCGGAGCTGACGGTCGAGGAGTGCCGCCGCCTGATCGCCGACGGCACGATCTCCGGCGGCATGATCCCGAAGATCGAGACCTGTATCTACGCGCTGGAAAAGGGCGTCGAGGCCGTCGTCATCCTCGACGGCAAGGTGCCGCATGCGGCGCTGATCGAACTCTTCACCGACACCGGCGCCGGCACGATCATCCGGCGCTGAGGCGAACCCCGTCCCGGACGGGGCGAAGCTCCGGCCCGGGAATGGCATGACCAGAACGCGCCGGTTTGAGAGATGGTCGGGTCAAGCCCGACCATGACGGCGGGACGACCCGCGGCGATTAAGCCTTGGCCAAGGACTTGCAGCGCAGACTCCGGCTCGCCACATCACGGAGTCCAATGAAAATACTCGCTGACACCCCTGCCGCTGCCCCGCCCCTGACGGCGGAAGGCTTCGCGCATGTCGACCACTGGATCTTCGATCTCGACAACACGCTCTACTCGCACGAGGCCAAGGTCTGGCCGCAGGTCGACGAGCGCATCACGCTGTTCCTGTTCGAGATGTTCGGCCTCGACGGCCTCTCCTCGCGCGCGCTGCAGAAGTACTACTACCAGCGCTACGGCACGACCCTGAAGGGGCTGATGGAAGAGTACGGCATCGACCCCGACGACTTCCTCGACTTCGCCCACCAGATCGATCTCAGCCTGCTCGACCCGAACCCCGAACTCGGGGACGCGATCGCCGCCCTGCCGGGCCGCAAGCTGATCCTGACCAACGGCTCGCGCGGGCATGCGGAGAACGTCGCGGGCAAGCTCGGCATCCTCCATCATTTCGAGGATATCTTCGACATCGTGCAGGCCGGCTTCACGCCGAAGCCCGAGCGCGCCACCTACGAGAATTTCCTCGCCAAGCACTCCGTCGATCCCGGGCGCGCGGCTATGTTCGAGGATATCGAGAAGAACCTCGTCGTGCCCAGCGCACTCGGCATGAAGACCGTGCTGATCGTGCCGAAGACGCCCGATCCCTTCCGCGAGGCCTGGGAACAGGTCGCCGTCGAGGCCGGGCACGTCCATCACGTCACCGCCGATCTCACGGGCTTCCTGAAGCCACTCGGCCGGCTTGCCGAACAAAAGGCCTGAGGGGAGGAAGCTTCACTGCCATCGGCGTTTTCAGAAAAGGAAATTCTGTTCTTCTTTACGAACGGAATGGGAGATGCTACTGGCCTTGTCCGCTAAAAAGAACGGACTGAGGTTCCCATGTCGGCATCGGACAACGCCGCAGCCAAGCTGCATCCTGAAACCCGCCTCGTCCATGCCGGCACCATGCGCTCGCAATTCGGCGAGACGTCCGAGGCGCTGTTCCTGACGCAGGGCCATGTCTATGACAGCGCCGAGCAGTGCGAAGCGCGCTTCCTGAACAAGGACCCGGGCTTCCAGTACGCCCGCTTCTCCAACCCGACCGTGGCGATGCTGGAAGGGCGCATGGCCGCCTTCGAAGGTGCCGAGGCCTGCCGCGCCACGGCCACCGGCATGGCGGCCGTCACCGCGGCTGTGATGGCGCCGCTGCGCGCCGGCGACCATGTCGTCGCCGCCCGCGCGCTGTTCGGCTCCTGTCGCTACATCGTCGAGGACCACCTGCCGCGTTACGGCGTCGAGTCGACGCTGGTCGACGGCACCGACATCGAAGCCTGGCGCGCGGCGGTCAGGCCGAACACCAAGGTCTTCTTCCTCGAAACACCGTCGAATCCGACGCTGGAAGTGATCGACATCGCGGCGGTCGCGAAGATCGCCAAGGCGGCCGGCGCGAAACTCGTCGTCGACAATGTCTTCGCCACCCCGCTCTTCCAGCGCCCGTTCGAGCTCGGCGCCGACCTCGTCGTCTATTCCGCGACGAAGCATATCGACGGCCAGGGGCGCTGCCTCGGCGGCCTCATCGTCGGCTCGAAGGAGCTCATCGAGGGCGACATCCAGACCTTCCTGCGCCAGACCGGCCCGGCGATCTCGCCCTTCAACGCCTGGGTGATGCTCAAGGCTCTGGAGACGCTGCCGCTGCGCATCGCCAGGCAGGCGGAGAACGCCACGAAGGTCGCGGACTGGCTCGCCGCCCATGCCAAGCCGTCGAAGGTGATCTTCTGCGGCCACAAGAGCCATCCGCAGGCCGAGATCATCGCGCGCCAGATGAGCGGCCCGTCGACGCTGATCGCCTTCGAGGTGCCGGGCGGCAAGGAGGCGGCCTATCGCCTGCTCAACGCCTGCAGGCTGATCCGCATCTCCAACAATCTCGGCGACGCCAAGAGTCTGATCGTCCATCCGGCGACGACGACGCATCAGCGCTTCACGCCGGAAATTCGCGCCGACATGGGCGTCACCGACGGCATGATCCGCCTCTCGATCGGCCTGGAGCACGCCGATGACCTGATCGCCGATCTGGAGCAGGCGCTGGCGCAGGTGTGAGGCGTTTCAGGGCGTCATTCTCGGGCTTGACCCGATAATCTCATGACCAGAGTGCACTGGTCCGAGAGATGCTCGGGTCAAGCCCGAGCATGACGGCGGTGGCAGCGCCGCGCCGGCAGTGGCCATCCCCGCGCACCCCTGCTAAAGCGGGGCCGGTTCCCGCCAAGCCTTGAGAGGCCAGCATGCGTTCGGGCGAAGTGAAGCGCCGCACCAACGAGACCGATATCGCGGTCTCGCTCCTGATCGACGGTACCGGCAAGGCCGAGATCGCCACCGGCGTCGGCTTCTTCGACCATATGCTCGATCTGTTCGCCCGCCATTCGCTGATCGACCTCAAAGTCGCCGTGAAGGGCGACACGCATATCGACGACCATCATTCGGTCGAGGATGCCGGCATCGCCATGGGCGAGGCGCTCAAGACCGCGCTCGGCGCGAAGAAGGGCATCCGCCGCTATGCCGATGTCCACCTGCCGATGGACGAGACGCTGACGCGCGTCGCGGTCGACGTCTCCGGCCGGCCCTTCCTGGTCTTCCGCACCGAGTTCAAGGCGCAGAAGATCGGCTCTTTCGACACCGAGCTTGTGCGCGAGTTCTTCCAGGCCTTCGCCATCAATGCCGGCATCACGCTGCATGTCGAGACCTTGTATGGCGACAACGCGCACCACATCGCCGAAAGCTGCTTCAAGGGGCTGGCACGGGCGCTGCGGCAGGCGCTGGAAGTCGATCCGCGCGAAGGCGACCGCATCCCCTCGACCAAGGGCGCTTTGTAGGAGCAGGTCATGGCGTTCTACACGGTTCTGACGCCGCCGCCCGTCCCCGGACGGGGCGGCGAGGATATCGAGCGGGCGCGGCTCATCCCCGAGAGCTTCTCCTGGAGCGCCTTCGTGCTCACCGGGCTCTGGCTGCTCGGCAGGCGGCTCTGGCTCGGGACGCTGCTGTTCGTGCTGGTCTGGGGTGGCCTGGCCTATCTGCGCAGCCGCTTCGGCCTGCATCAGAGCGCGCTGTCGCTGATCTACTGGTCGATCGCGCTGTTCCTCGGCGTCGAGGGCAACAACCTCGTCGTGCGCAAGCTGCTGCGCAAGGGCTGGCGGCTTGCCGACGTAGTCGAGGCACGCAGCCTTCCCGAAGCTGAGCGGCGTTATTTCGAGCGGGCGCTGGCCGGCGTGGCCGCGCCGACGCGGACGGAACCCGCCGCCCCTGCGATGGTGGCGCGGCCGAGCGGTCCGTTGCCGATCATCGGCCTGTTTCCGGAGGCCCGCGGACGATGAGCCAGAGCGTCGCCATCATCGACTACGGCTCGGGCAACCTGCACTCCGCCGCCAAGGCCTTCGAGCGGGCGGCGCTGGAGAGCGGCATCGCCTCGACCATCCACGTCACCAGCGACACCGACATCGTCCGCGCCGCCGATCGCATCGTGTTGCCGGGCGTCGGCGCCTTTGCCGATTGCCGCCGCGGGCTCGATGCCGTGCCCGGCATGGTGGAGACGCTGGAAGAGATGGTACGGGCCAAGGGCCGGCCCTTCCTCGGCATCTGCGTCGGCATGCAGCTGCTCGCCTCGCGCGGGCTGGAATACACGATCACGCAGGGCCTCGGCTGGATTCCGGGCGACGTCACGCTGATCGAGCCAGACGACGAGAGCCTGAAGATCCCCCATATGGGCTGGAACGTCCTGCACAAGCAGGACGAGCACCCGTTGCTCGACGGGATCGAAACCGGTCCGCAGGGCCTGCACGCCTATTTCGTCCATTCCTATGCGCTGGCGGCCGAGCGCCCGCAGGACGTCCTCGCCCTGACCGACCATGGCGGGCCCGTCACCGCGATGGTCGCGCATGGCAACGTCGCCGGCACGCAGTTCCACCCCGAGAAGAGCCAGAAGCTTGGGCTGAAGCTCATCACGAATTTCCTGAACTGGAAGCCATGATCCTCTTTCCCGCGATCGACCTGAAGGAAGGCCGCTGCGTGCGGCTGAAGCAGGGCGACATGGCCCAGGCCACGGTCTTCAACGACGACCCCGCCGCGCAGGCGGCCGCCTTCGAGGCCCAGGGCTTCCAATGGCTGCATGTCGTCGATCTCGACGGTGCCTTCGCCGGCAAGCCGATGAACGCGGCCGCGGTCGAGGCCATCCTGAAGCGCGTCGCCTTCCCCGTGCAGCTCGGCGGCGGCATCCGCGACATGAAGACGGTCGCGGGTTGGCTCGACAAGGGCATCAGGCGCGTCATCATCGGCACGGCGGCAGTACGCGACCCCGGCTTCGTGCGCGAGGCGGCGAGGGCTTATCCGGGGCAGGTCGCTGTCGGCATCGACGCCCGCGACGGCTTCGTCGCCGTCGAGGGCTGGGCCGAGACCTCGTCGCTTGCAGCGGCCGATCTCGGCAAGCGCTTCGAGGATGCCGGCGTCGCCGCGATCATCTACACCGACATCGCCCGCGACGGCATGCTCCAGGGCATCAACTGGGAAGGCACGATCGCGCTGGCGCAGGCCGTGTCGATCCCGGTCATCGCCTCCGGCGGCCTCGCCTCGATGGCGGATATCGAACGCCTCTGCGCCGATGATGCCGCGATCCTCGAGGGCGCGATCACCGGGCGCGCGCTCTATGACGGGCGCATCGACCCGGCCGCGGCGCTGAAGCGGCTGGCAACCTGAGGCTCCGCCGTCATTCCGGCGCAAGCGCGGAGCGCTTGAGCCCGGAACCGCTGCGAGCCATCCAG